>NZ_JALVIW010000038.1:0-4903 GCF_027028515.1 Desulfurobacterium sp.
TAGAGTTTTCCTGTTTCCTATTCTGTCGGCAATGTTCCCTGAGAGGAATGTTCCTAAAATCGCAAAAAGCTGGAAAAAAGAGAGTGAGAGGTTTGCCTCTGAGAGAGTTTCCCCTTTATGAACCAGATATACGGGCAGGTAAAAGGAAAAAAATAACTTTGCAAAGTTTTGGAAGAGCATAAATCCGGCAATTGGCAGGAAAAAACTTCTGTACTGTAGAAGTGTTTCCAGGTTGAAACTTCTCGTTTTCTCAGGTTTAAAATCAACATTTAGTCTGTTTAGTTGCCACCACAGGAATGCCGATGCAAAAACTGCAAAAACAATGGTTTTCCAGAGTCCTTCAACTCCCCATAGACTGACAGCTGCCGTTGCTATAAGAGGTGCTACCGTTCTTGCCAGTTCCCCTCCCACCATGAAGGCGCTCATTCCAAAGCCCATTTTTGGCGTTACTTCCTTTACAATGGAGGGAGTTGCTATGTGGAAAATCTGAGCAGAAATGCCCGCCAGAAAGAGAAAAATCAATAAGACTATGTAATTTGGGGCAATTCCTATCAGACTCATAAAAACCGCAGTTGTAACTGGGGAGACGATGGTAAAAATCCTGACATCTCTTCTGGAGATCAGCAGTCCGAAGTAGAGATTGAACAGTGCAGGTAGCCTCCTGATTACATCAAGGATTGAAGCCTCTGTTAAAGAGATTCCCAGTTTCTGAACCAGCAAAGGTAGAACAGGTGCCAGAAAAGAGGTGTAGATATCGTGTATCAGGTGTGAGAAGGAGAGGAGAAGTACGTTGTAGCTCTTCTTCATTGAACCTCCACTTTCTTTTATCAATTTGTACAACTTTTAAGCAGATACCTGTTGTAAAATTCCTACAAGAATGAAGATGAAATATTACCCTACTTGGGGTAAACACAGTAAACGGAGTGAATAGGGGGAAGATGAAGCGTCTCAATGTATGGTTAGCCATTTTGGTTTTGACATTCATTTTACCGATGATAGTGCTGGAAAAGGCTATGTCTTCACCCGTTGACCAGATTCCCTGGGGAGAAATCTCTAAGGAGGAGCTGAACGAACTCCTTTTCAAGGCTATAGTAAAGACGAAGTACTACAAAACAGAAGATGTTATCGCTGTTATAAACGAGGCTATTAGAAGAGGAGCTTCTGTTAATGCCAGAAATCCTGTCTCGTACCTTACCTGCTATAAAACAAAAGGAAGCACGCCGCTTCACTGGGTCTCATTTATTGGAAACGAAAAGATAGCGGAATTTCTGATAAGAAAGGGAGCTGACGTAAACGCAAGAGATGAAGAGTTGGGAGCTACTCCTTTAATGTTTGCAGTTTGGGGGAGAAACCTCAACATCGTGAAACTTCTTATTGAATCCGGCGCTTCCATTAAGAGTAGAGATTTCAAGGGTAGGTACGCTATTCACTACGTTTTTCCTATTGATACATGTACTTCCAACAAAAATCCCCTTCCCATCTTAAAGTTTTTGAAGGATGCTGGCTTAAACTTCAATTTAACAGATAACGATGGGAGAACTGTTCTATTTTACGCTCTCCAATCAGATCAGTGTAATGAGAAGTGCTTAAGCTACATCCTAGATCATGGAGCAAGGGTAGACGTAAGAGACAAGAAGGGAAATACACCATTACACATTGCTGCCCGCTACTCTAACGCTAGCAAAATGAAACTACTGCTAGAGAGAGTTAACATTGTAAATGAGAAAAATAAGAACGGAGACACCCCTTTACACATAGCAGTTCAAAGAAGTTCGGTAAAAATCGTGGAGTTGCTCCTTAACAAGGGAGCAAATGTACTGGAGAAAAACAACAAAGGGAAAACACCTCTGGATCTTGCAATATCTCAAGACGATAAAACGATTGTTTATCTGCTTCTAAAACACGTTAAAGATCCTCAAATCAAATCGAAATATGTTGAAAGGATTTTCCAAGCAGGAGATGCTTATACTACCAGGTTGAAGAAATTTTCAGATAAACAGCTGATAGAAGAGTTTCTAAAGGAAATTTCCAGAGTTAACTTTAATGAAGAGAAAATAGAAGCGCTTGTTAGAGAGATAAAATCAAGGAAAATTGCTCTTCCCAGCAGATTTCGTAAAACCAAGCCTTCCTCTATTCTTACTCTAATATGTACAGACGATGACTGGAGGGAACATTACAATAAATACGTAAATCTGCTTAACCTTTTAGATTCTTCTGGCCTGGTTGACTTTAGGAATGCCCTACGCCGTATGTTCCCTCTGTGCTATCAAGCATATAAGATAGCAGATGAGGCAGGAATTCCCTTAGACAAAAAGATGTTGGCCAACGTGGTTTGTAGTGCTGCCTATACGGGAAAATTCTCAGAAGCTGCACGATCTATAGATCTGGCAGTTTCAAAAGGAATAGATCTAAACAGTAGAATTTGCAGTAGCGGTACTCCTTTAGCGGTTGCTATGCTGGAAGATAATTATGATGTTGCTAGGTATTTACTACTAAAGGGTGCTGATTTTAAAAATAACGACTCTCAAATAGCATTCTTTACCTTTTTATCAGACAAGGTTGTTTCCGGTAAAAGAGGAGCCTGGGAATTTCTGAAGTTTGTGCTGGAAAACCAACGCGACAAGCTGAGCAAAGATTTTGTAGAGAAAGAGGTGATTCCCTATCTGATTGACTGTTATGCATCAACCAGAAATGACAAACTGAAGGAAATTCTAGAGCTAATTCTATCGGAAGGTTTTTACACAAATTATGTCCTATCAAACTACCAGAAAAAATCCTTGAAGAGGCTGGGAATTTATTCTTTACTGGAAAAATATAAAAAACCTGTTGTCAACCAGAATAGCGTAGAAAACCTCGAAGAACCAGTTAATGAGTTTGCTGAGGATTTTGTAAGTTTCTGGACTGCAGTGGCAAGGAGGGGATATATTGAGATAGAAGTTCCAGATATGGGATGGGAAACTTGCCAGATAGACATAAACGTTGACTACCTTAATGACAACCTGCAATATAAAGATTACTATTTTGTTCCGATAAGGCACATTCGCTGTGAAAATAAATTTGCCTTTGACGTTCTTAATGCTTTAATAGGGTCGAGTTTTAAAAGTAATAAGTATTACCATACCTACTATTCTGTAACCCCCCATAGTGAGGAAACATATCCAGTTATAGTAATAGATGGTATCTATCCTAGAAGCCTGGAAATAAGAGTATGCGGATACTATAACATATCGTCAAACACCTGTTCTGCCAAAGGAGGATGGGGAATCCACAGAATAAGCTTTTCATACTAATAGGTAGACAATCAGTTAACCTAGAATCTAGAGTGAAGTTTATAGAACGGGGAGGAAATTCAGGTGGAGAGAAGCAGACACCGGGCAACAGTAATAGCAGGTATAGTATGTATGCTGTCATTATCAGGATGTAAAAGTGAAGGCCTATCGGTAAAAAACTACACTCCAGAATACAGAGCATCCTATCTGTTTCATGAGAAAAAAATAAAAACCAAGCAGTCTCTACCCAAACTCGAGGAGGTTTCTTCTAAAACTGAAGGCGTGAATACATATAGAGAAGCTATAAGAGACATATATGTAGAAACAATGAAGAAAGGAGCCTGTTACTGTGAAACGAGCAATTTTCCAGGAGCTTGGTTTTACCTGGAAAAATGTTACGACAGGGTTGTAGGGACGGTCAGACGACATTTGCTTCCATTCAAGGAGCAGGTAAAAAGTCTATTATGCGATTATCGGGAGTTTACTAATACTCTCTATAACTCACATGGAAACTTACGTGAGTTATCCCAATACTACAGAAATAAACTAACCAGAATCTGCAATTTGATCCAGCTGGAATACAGCAAGTACTACAGTAGGGGGACAGATGGAGAAGGAAAGTAGCAAATACTATATTTTCTTGTTCTTACTATTAATCCCCCTCATCTTCAACTGTATGGGAAGTGAAGAAGTAATAAATGTCAGAACATCTCCTATTGGTCAAAGAAACCTAAATGTAAAAACTCAATACCGAACGGATGAATTTCCATTTTACATCGATTCTTACTTTCCCGTGTCAGATGAGGTTCAAGAGGCTTACCTGGGTCTAAAACAGTTGTACAAGCATCCTCGCTGGATAAAAGCATGTTCCAGGAACGAAATTGTCGTTTCAACAACCAGGAAATTTTCATTCAAAGAGTGTGGCATTGTATGTTTGGATGATGGAACTTTCCTCCATTGCAAGTACATACCCGGATTACCTGAAAGCAGTTTTTTCCAAAACAAGAAATTGAGCCAGGTAGCCTATCAAGAGGATATCCATACGTTTTCCGTAGATGTTAAAAGATTTAACATAAAACTGCCAGCAGTTTTCCTATACAAAAACTACCTGTTATACAACACTAATGACAGGTTTTGCATATGGAAACCTGGAGCAAGGGAGATCTGCTTTCCGTTCAAAGCCAGGCTTGTAAGAAAATGCGGAAACAGTCTTCTGGTTCTTGGTGAAGATCTAGCAACGATTTATCTGGTAAACCTATACCCCTCTCCGGTGATATCAAAAGAATTTAGGCTAAGGTCAGGTAAAGTATGGGAAGATGAAGATTGGTTTGCAGGAAACTATAAGAAATTTTTATTCCATCCCCTCCTGTTAACGTACAAAAAGAACATCTTTTATGTAAAAAAAGATAACGAAGGCAGATTCAAGGTGTGTAAATTATCTATCCAGGAGGATGCCTTTAAGGAAATTTGCCTTCCCCTGGGAAGGGAGGAGGTCGTATCTCTGAAACCAGTATCCACAACCAAAGTCCTGGCAGCAGTAAAGTACAGATCTATAAAAACCGTTGATTTCAGGGAAGGAAAAGTGTTCAGCTATCCTGATTATCCTATTGTGTACCAGGGAGAAAACCCAAGCG
>NZ_JALVIW010000039.1:0-4870 GCF_027028515.1 Desulfurobacterium sp.
AGGGAAACGCCGAACTTTCTGGCTATTCTGTTTAGAGAATCACCTTTCCTCACTCTGTAGATTTTGTACCGTTCCGGTATAACAAGACGTTGTCCTGGATATATTACGTAAGGTGGTTTTAGTTTATTTGAGAGAATAATTTCTGTAGTTGTTGTACCAAATTTTTCGGCTATCTTATTGAGGGAATCCCCCTTTTTTACGATGTACGTTGAAGCAGTTGCTGTAACGGAGATTGTGAGAACTATAATAAAAACTTTAATAAGTGATTTCAAAATCTTCATACACACCTCTGTAGTTGGAGTAGCTGTATTTTACATCTTTAACATCTGCAAAGAAAGGCCCTTCTCTAAGGTAGCCAAGGAGTCTTTCGAGTTTTTCCTCATCGCCTTCAGCAACGACCTCAACTCTTCCGTCCGGAAGATTCCTCACGAAACCTTTTAATCCCAGGGATTTTGCCTTTGAACGTGTGAATGCTCTGTATCCTACGCCCTGAACCCTTCCTGATACGAAGGCGTGGAGTGTCTTCAGAGCCATTTTTTAATCTCCTCTGCCGTTTTTAAACCATTTTCATATCCGGTTTTAAAAAATTTTTCAATGTTTTTGAAGTCAAACGGCGAACCGGGCAGGTGGTGGTTGACAACAATGTCGCAGAAGGGCTCTCTGTACTGCTGGTTTTCAAGAACCTGTGCCATAGCACTTCTCATAGCAACATCTGTGAGAGATTCGGGATTGTATTCAGGATTTACGAAGTGAACGCTTGAACCTATGACGATGTCGCATCCAGAAACCCTTGGAAATTCAGCAGGCATGGCGTTTCTTATTCCGCCGTCTATGTAGTAATTTCCGTCTATTTTCCAGGGAGCAAATAGGGGCGGTATTGAACAGGAAGCGACTATCCAATCGGAAGCTTTTCCCTCTGTAACGAATCTGACTTTAAGTGTTTTAAGATCAACGACGGTGAGGGCAAATGGAATTTTGAGCTCTTTTATGTCTACGTCGCCAATGAATTCTTCCAGTTTCTTTTTCAACTTTGTCAGTTTGAAAAGACCACCTTTGAAGGACGGAGTTGCTAACTGCTTCCAGTTTAGAGACAGTGCAACTTCAACAATTTTATCAGGATTGTATCCGTAAGCGTAAAGAGCACCTATTATCGAACCGGCACTTGCACCGGAAATGGCAGCAGGACAGATACCCTTTTGTTCCAGACCTTTTAAAAATCCGGCATGAGCAACTCCCCTGAGGAAGCCGCCGGAAAGGGCAATTCCTATCTTTTTCATTTAGAATTCGTACTCCTGACCCGGTTTTACTATTTCAACCCTGATACCTCTTTCTTCAGCCAGCTTTTTGAAATCTTCCGGGTCTTTATCTATAACCGGCCAGGTTTTGTAGTGCATCGGTATGGCAACTTTCGGTTTTATCATTTCAGCTGCTATGGCGGCGTCTCCTGGGTCCATGGTAAAGTTTCCACCGATTGGCAGGAGTGCTACATCTATATTTTCATATTTTCCTAAAAGTTCCATGTCGGCAATAAGTCCTGTATCGCCGGCGTGATAAAGGTTTTTGCCCTCAACTTCTATTATTATTCCACACGGATTTCCACCGTAGATGACTTTATCGCCTTCGACGATTGCACTTCCGTGGGCTGCCGGTGTTAGTTTTACCCTTCCAAACGGGAACTGGTATGTTCCACCTATGTGCATTGCGTGAATGTTTGCTCCCTTTGATCCGCAGTAGGATGCAGTTTCAAAGATTGAGACTATAGTTGCGCCGGTTCTCTTTGCTATTTCAATGGCGTCACCTAAGTGGTCGCCGTGGCCGTGGGTAACGAAGATGTAGTTTATATCTGTAAACTCTTCAGGTTGGGCTATGTTCCATGGGTTCTGTGATAGAAATGGGTCAATAAGAGCTTTTAGCCCGTTTCCCTCCACGTAGAAAGCTGCATGGCCTAAATACCTTAGTTTTGCCATCTCCACCTCCCTCAAAGGGTTTCTCTGAGTGTTACAAGATTTTTCTTGACGATGAATCTCACTTTTCCGTAGAGAGGCGTCTTTTCAAGAGCGGCAACTAAGTAGGTTTCATATGCAAGTTTGTAGAGAATAACAATTGTGTGGCTCAAGAACACTACCATTTCTTCCAATTTTTCTTCCTTATCTACATCTGTAAAAGCTTCTGAGAGGCGTAGTGCCGGAGTAATTATGAGGCTTGCCATCTCTTCAATGTCAAAGTTCAGGTTTGGCTTTGAGTATTCAGCGATTATAAGTCCTTCTTCATCAACGATAGCAAGTGCCTTTATATCTTTGCTCTCTTCAGCCAATTTTTTCAGAATTTCTTTCATCCTTCTATCCTAAATAAGGTTTTCCTCTATTAAAACTTCCGCTATTTGAACGGCGTTTAACGCTGCTCCTTTTCTGAGATTATCACCAACTATCCACAAGTTTAAACCATTTTCTATTGTATCATCTTTTCTAATTCTTCCTACAAGAACGTTATCTTTCCCTGCTACATCTATGGGGGTTGGATATACGCCATTTTTAAAGTCGTTAACGACGGTAACGCCCGGGGCATTTTTTAGAGCATTTATCGCATCTTCAACGGATACAGGTTTTTCAAATTCCAGGTTTACGCTCTCAGAGTGCCCTATGAAGACAGGAACTCTTACACAGGTTGCGGAAACTTTTATTTCCGGGTCGTGCATGATTTTTTTCGTTTCGTTTACCATTTTGTGTTCTTCTTTTGTGTAGCCGTCGTCAAAAAAGACATCTATTTGTGGAACGCAGTTAAAGGCAATTTGTTTTGGTATTTTTTTGGGTGGAGGGACTTTTGTTCCCTTTAAAACGGCTTCTGATTGGGCCTTAAGTTCTTCTATAGCGGCAGCGCCTGCTCCTGAAACGGCCTGATAGGTTGAAACGACGATTCTTTTTATTCTTGATAGGTCGTAGAGCGGTTTAAGAGCAACTACCATTTGAATAGTAGAGCAGTTTGGATTTGCGATGATTCCTTTGTGCCACTTTACGTCCTCTGGATTCACTTCCGGAACAACTAAAGGTACCTCTTTGTCCATGCGGAATGCGGAGCTGTTGTCTATTACTACGGCTCCCCTTTTGACGGCTTCCGGAGCAAACTGCTTGCTCCTGTCTCCACCGGCAGAAAACAAAGCTATTTCAACACCTTCAAATGATTCTGGTGTGAGTTTTTCTACGGTTATTTCTTCTCCTTTAAACTTTAGTTTTTTTCCGGCAGAACGTTCAGATGCTAACAGTTTTATCTTATCAACGGGAAAGTTGCGCTGTTCTAATACCTTTATCATTTCTTTTCCAACGGCACCTGTTGCACCGACCACGGCTACGCTGTATCCCATTCTTTCTCTCCTTAAACCTTATTTAAATAGAGATTTAATTATACTACACCGATACTTTAAGTTCTTCACACAGGGTTTTAATGGCTTTGCCTCTAAGTTGACTTTTAACTTTCTCAGTAAGTGCTTTTTTAATTGCTTCTCTTTTTTCTGATACGTCTATTAGAGCTTTTTTGATTTCTGCAGGTGTCGCTTTGTCCTGGATAAGCTCGGGGATCACCTCTTCCCCGGCTATTATGTTAGGGAGAGATATATACTTCGTCCTTACGAGTCGCTTTGCAATTGCGAATGTTAATGGATGAAGTTTGTAGATGACAACATGAGGAAGAAGGGCTATTGCAGCTTCAAGGCTTGCGGTTCCGGAAGCTATAATTCCTGCCTTTGAATAAAACATTGCGTTGTATGCTTCGTTTCCTTTTACAATTTTTACGAAGGGGACTTCTCTTTTTATCGTTTCCGAAACAGCTTTAAAATCGAGGCTTTCGGCAATAGGGAGAATAAATTCTTCTGCAGGGTCTGTTTCTTTTATTTTTTTGGCGGCTTTTAACATGAGTTGAAGGAGATATTTTATTTCGGATTCACGGCTGCCCGGCATGAGGAGGATGGGAGGTTTTTTTAAGTTGTATTCTTTAAAAAATGCCTCTCTACTTTTGTCTGGTTTTACCATGTCCATTAGCGGATTGCCCACGTAGGTTACTTCAAAGTTAAATTCTTTGTAAAGTTCCACTTCAAAGGGGAATATTACAAACATTCTATCGACTAACTTTGCAATCTTTTTTCCCCTTTTGTAGTTCCACGCCCAGAATTTTGGAGATATGAAGTAGAAGACTTTTATTCCCTCCTCTTTTGCTGCTTCTGCCACTTTCATGTTAAATCCGGGAAAGTCTATCAGAAGTACTGCATCAGGCTTTTCCTTCTTTAAAAAGTTTCTGATTGTATTTAGTCCCTTTCTTATTTCTAAAAGTTTTGTAACTGCTTCAAACAGCCCAAATGCCGTTAGTTTTTTTGCATCGTAGATGTTTTTAACGCCTTCTATCTCTTCAAGCAAAACGCCGTAAAGTTCTAAATCGTTTTTAAGTTCATCTGCGATTTTCCTTGCATAGTTGAATGCGGAAAGTTCACCTGTTACTATGAGAAGCTTTTTCATCGTTCACCTGTAATTTTTCTGGCTATCATTAAAAATTCACCCTCTTTTACAAGGTAGCTCTTTTTGCATCCCGCCCTTTTTCCAGCTTCAATATCGATTATCTTATCTCCTATCATGAAGCTCTCTCTTAAATTTATGTTCCACTTTTTTGCTGCTTTAAAGAAAAGTTCGGTTTCCGGTTTTCTGCAACTGCATCCTTCGTCAGGTTTGTGAGGGCAGAAAAAGAAATCGTCAATTTGAACGCTGTAAGGTTCTAAAAGTTGATTCAGCCTTTTGTTTACTGCATGGAAATCTTCCTCTTTAAAATAGCCTCTTCCTATGCCGGATTGATTGGAGATTACGATTAGGAGAAATCCTGCGTCTTTTAG
>NZ_JALVIW010000040.1:0-37236 GCF_027028515.1 Desulfurobacterium sp.
CGCTGTAAGGTTCTAAAAGTTGATTCAGCCTTTTGTTTACTGCATGGAAATCTTCCTCTTTAAAATAGCCTCTTCCTATGCCGGATTGATTGGAGATTACGATTAGGAGAAATCCTGCGTCTTTTAGCATTTTGAGTCCTTCAGCAACGCCCGGGAGTAGTTTTACCTTTTCTGGCTCGTGTATGTATCCTTCATCTTCAATGAGCGTATTGTCTCTATCAAGGAATACTGCCCTTTGCATTCTATGTCCCTGCCTTTTTGGTGTGGTTGATTATACTTAATTCTGCTTGAATGGTATTGCTAAAACTTTCAAAAGTGTGAAAATTTATCTTGCTACTTTTAATCTGAAGGATAGATTTAGGTTTTGCTAACCCATGGTGGAGGGTGAAAGATGGAATTTGTAGGAAGACACATAATGATGGATGCGGTTGTAACTGATATTACAAGAATTAACACGATTCAGCCCATCTACGACTACATGGAAGAGATGGCGAGGCAACTTGACATGACACTTGTATATCCACCTATCGTTGCCCGTTTTCCGTTTGCACAGTCAGAACTTGAGCAGTTTGTTAAAAAACTTTCCGAAGAGAACGTTAAGAGTGTAACCCTCGATTTTATGGAGGAGACGCTTAAAAGGAGAGCCACTGAAGATAGCGGAGTTTCAGGTGTTTCTATCTGGCTGGAGAGCCACTGTACTATTCACACATGGCCTGAAGAGAAGTTTTTCAGTCTTGACGCTTACAGCTGTAAAGATTTTGATCCAATGGTTGCCCTTGAGCTTACTATAAAGTGGTTTAAGGTTGAGTATGCATCTTTTGTTGATGTTGAAAGATATATCGGTGCTCCATGTAAGATAAAAGCTTATGAGTATAAAAACGGAGAACTTGTTCCCTGTCAACCTTCCATTAAGTGAAAGCAGGCGGTTAGCCTGCTTTCACTCTGAAAATATCTTCAGTGCTTTCTTGTAAATCTCGTTTTTCTTTAAGCCTGTAATCTGGCATGTCTTTTTAACTGCTTCTTTGAGAGTTTTTCCCTCTTTTTTGAATTTCTCAAGGAGTTTTGCAGGGTCTATCTCTTCAGCTGTTGCTTTTTGAGGATAAAAGAGAAGCACCATTTCGCCTTTTGGTGTCAGGTTTTTTAAAATCTCTTCAGCTGTTCCCTCTGTAAATTCTTCGTGAAGTTTCGTTATTTCCCGGTAGAGAGCGATTTTCCTGTCGGGTGATAACTTTGAAATCGTTTTTAATGTTTCTTCTATACGGTGGGGAGATTCGTATGCTACCACTGTCCATGGCATTTGTAAAATTTCCACGAGCGCCTCTTCCCTTTTCTTTCTCTTTTTAGGCAGGAAACCGTAGAAGAGAAATTTATCCGTTGGAAATCCAGAAGCAGATAGTGCTGCGATTACCGCTGATGCACCGGGTACGGGAATGACATTTATTTTCTCTTCCCGGGCCCTTTTTACGACTCGGAATCCCGGATCGCTTATGGCTGGCGTTCCGGCATCTGAGACTAAACAGACGTTGTTCCCTTCCTCTAACAGATTTATGATTTTTTCGGTGGCTTCTTTTTCGTTGTGTTCGTGGTAAGCGAGGAGTTTCTTTCCTGAAATGTTAAACGCTGAAAGTAGCTCTTTTGTTCTCCTTGTGTCTTCTGCAGCTATTACGTCAGCATTTTTCAATGTTTTAAGTGCTCGTAGAGTGATATCTTCCAAATTGCCAATAGGTGTTGCCACAACAAAAAGGGTGCCTTTCATTTTAAACCTTTGCAATACACTCTATTTCTATCTCTGCATTGAGTGGAAGGTTTGAAACTTCGACTGTTGCCCTTGCGGGGAATACCGGGCAATTCTTGAAGAAATTTCCATAGATTTCGTTTACTTTTGCGAAGTTTTTGATGTCTTTTATAAAGATAGTGGTTTTAACTATTCTTTCTTTAGAACTTCCTGCCGCTTTTAGAACAGCTTCTATGTTTTTTAAAATCTGCTCTGTTTGGTTTTCAATTCCTTCTACAAGTTTCCCCGTTTCCGGATCTATACCTATCTGTCCGGACAGGAATAAGAATCCGCTGACGATTATTCCCTGAGAGTAGGGCCCCACCGGTTCCGGTGCTTCTTTCGTTTTTACACTTTCCACCGCTTGCTCCTTTTTGGTTTCTATTTCTACAGAAATTTTATCAAAATGTAAAGTTGAAAAGACGGCAGAAGTTGATGTAGAATAAACAAAATGAGAAGCTACATAAGAAATTATATTGGTGAGGGGATTCTTATATGAAAGAAAAAGAACTACTGATAAAGCAAATTGAAAAGGCAAGGGAAGAAGGGGATAAGATGGTTTCCGAGATTCTCTCGGGCGTAAAGAGAATCCTCGAGCTTCTTCCGGAGATTTCCAGCGGGAACGATGAAAAATGTGAGAGGGTACGAAACCTTCTTCAAGAAATGACGACAGTTACCGGCTATCAGGATATCATTTCTCAGAGACTTGAAAAGGTTAAAAAAGTTCTTGCCGGTGACGAAAATGTAACTGTTGAGGATCTTGATTGGAATTTAGAAGAGAGTAAAAGGGTTGCTCAGGACGACATTGATAAGTTTTTTTAATTGATGGAGCAGGGTTGGGTACATGAAGATTGATATTCCTCAGGACATGCAGGAAATTTTTGAAGAATTTTTGGTTGAAGCCGGTGAGATAATAGACAGTCTTGATCAGGATCTTATAAATCTTGAAAATTCTCCCGATGATGAAGAGCTGATTAACCGTATTTTCAGGGGAATGCATACCCTTAAAGGTGGTGCTGGATTTCTAAATCTTACTACTATCGTTGAGCTCGCCCACCGTATGGAAGACATTTTTAACAAGGTAAGAAGTGGTGAGTTGAAGATAGATTCTGGAAAATTGGACATTCTTTTTGAGGGCCTTGATAAGTTAAAAGAGGCTCTTGATATGGTGAGGGACAGTGGCGAAATTCCTGATCCAGAAAATATAGACGATATATTGAAAAAACTGGACTCCATACTTAAAGGCGATAGCGGCAGTCCGCAGGAAGAGAATGGTTCAGAAAGCTCGGAAAGTTCTTCAACAGAAGGTAGTGAAAACGGTGTTAAGGGATTAAAGTTTAAGGAGGATGTTCCGGAAGCTCTTAAAAAGTTGATAAAGAGGTATCCGGATAAGGATTTAGCCGGACTTTTGGAAGAGATAATTTTGATGCCACCGGAAGAGCGGCCTATGGAGATAATTCCGGTTATTGAAAAGTTGATTGATGAAGGAAAGGAGATAAAAGACCTTTTGAAGGAAGAGAAACAGGAAGAAAAGAAAGAGCCTCCTCCACCTCCTTTGCAGAAAAAAGAACCTGCGAAAAGGCCAGAACCTGTAAAGCCTCCCGTGCCTGCCAAGCCTCCTAAGGAAAAGAAGAAAACAAGTGATGTTATCAGAATAGATGTTGAGAGAATAGAAAATCTTATGAATCTTGTTGGAGAGATAGTCCTTGATAGAAATAGAATAATGAGGCTTATTTCTCAGCTTGAGAGAGAGCTTAGAAGTGAGACGATAGAAGCTCTCAACGAAACCGTTATAAGTATGGACAGGACGGTTAGTGACCTTCAGGCTGCGGTTATGAAACTGAGAATGCAGCCCATAAAGAAGATATTTTCCAAGTTTCCCCGCATAGTGAGAGACCTTTCTAAAAAGCTCGGCAAAAAGGTTAATCTAATAATAGAAGGTGAGGATACAGAACTTGATAAATCCATAATAGATAAGCTGGAAGATCCACTTATCCATCTTGTTAGAAACTCTCTTGATCACGGTATAGAGATGCCCGAAGAAAGAGTAATGATGGGCAAGCCGGAAACGGGGACGATAAAGCTTTTTGCCTATCACGAGGGTGATCACATCATTATTGGCATTTCTGATGACGGTCGCGGTATAGATGTTGAAAAGGTGAAGGAAAAAGCGATAGAAAAGGGATTGATAACGCCGGATCAGGCAAAACAGATGACGGAGAAAGATGCCTACAGCATTATCTTAATGCCAGGGTTCTCAACCAATGACCAGGTCACGGAACTTTCGGGTCGTGGTGTTGGCATGGATGTTGTTGCCTCTGTCATTTATTCCCTTAGAGGAACTATAGAGATAGAGAGTGAAGAGGGGAAAGGGACTACAATTCTTCTCAAACTACCGCTGACTGTTGCCATTATAAGGACTCTTATCATAGGCGTTAATAATCAAATATTCTCTATCCCACTCCATGCCATAATAGAGATTGTGAAGTACGATAAAGAAAAAGTTAAAAATGTTGGAAGGTTTAAGAGCCTTGTATTAAGAGATGAAGTTTTACCTTTGTTTAGCTTGAATGAACTTTTAGGCATTGAGGAATCAGAAGATAAAAATTTCATCGTTGTTGTTAAAGTTGGTGAAAAGTATATTGCCGTTTCTGTTGATAAGCTTTACGGAGAAGAAGAGATAGTTATTAAATCAATGGGGGCTCTTCTTGAAGATATTCCCGGAATTGCCGGTGCAACAATTGCCGGCGATGGAAGAGTAATTCTGATTTTAGACATCAATTCCCTTTTGAACGACATTAAAAAAGACCTGATAGGGGTAATCTAATGCAGGTAGAAGATGGTAGGAAGAAAGAGTTGGAGATAGAAGAGATAGTTGGTGCGACGGTTTCAAGAGAGATACAGGTAATAGGTTTTAAGTTGAACGATGAACTTGTCGGTATTCCTATAGAAGAGATTGTTGAAATAACGACCGATAAAGATATAACGCCTGTTCCAAAGTCGCCCGAGTTTGTTTTGGGAGTAATGAACCTGAGAGGAAAGATTGTTCCCGTAGCTACTGTAAAAAAGAAGTTGGGGATAAAGGAAGAAATTACACCAGAGCTGTTTGAAAAGAATAACATCATTATCCTTGATACCGACTACGGAGAGGTTGGAATTACGGTAGATGAAATAGTCGGTTCTCTGAGGTTTACTGAGGATGATATCCTGCCGGAGCCGACGGGAACAATAGGGATTGAGATTAAACACATAAAAGGTGTGGTTCAGTTAGACAGTCAGCTTTTGATAATCCTTGATACGAAAACCATTTTTTCAAAGGAGGAAAAATAGATGTTTGGCAACAGAGGGAACGGGGAATCCACAGTTTTTCTCAAAAAAACGATAGCCAATCTTGAGAAAGAGATAGAAAAACTTGAAGAGCAGCTGAAGGCTTGTGAAAAGGAGAAGAAGAACCTTTTTGAAACAGTAGAACAGGTAAAAAGGACTGCGGAAGAAGAGAAGAGGGCATTACAGGAAGAGCTTGAAAAGGTTAAGGAAGAAAAAGAGAAGATAGATAACGATCTCTACATGTATAAACAGATAGTTGACTCTTTCATGGAAGAAGCATTTTTCCTCGCTAGTCCGGACTTTAAGCCAGGTCGGGCGGGTAACGAAATTGTGCTGGCAAACAGGAGAGCTCTCGAGATAGCCTCAAAGTGGAAAGACGTTTTCCTTAAAGAGTTTGGCGTTAATCCTGATAATTTAATAGGGACGTCTATTCACGTGATGCATAAAGATCCGGAAAGAGTAAAGGCTCTTCTTAAAGCGACAAGACCTGGTGAACATATTAAAAACGCCGACATTCCTGTAGGTCCTTATGTTATGGCATCATACAGGCATGTTATTCTCAATAAAGACGGAAGCGTCAGGGGTTATCTTGCAACCTGGAAGGATGCAACTGCAGAAAGAGAGATAGTTGAAAACCTGAAAACAACGCAGCAGATGATAGTTTCAAACCTTAAAGCAGCGAAAGAGAGTCTCTTCCAGGCTATTGACACGGCCGTTTCCGTTTCTGTTGTTCTCAACAGCATTCAAAAGGTTATAGAGACATCAAAAGAAGAGTCTGAAGCGGCAAGAAAGATAAAGGAACAGATAAATGACCTTGTGAAGGTTTCTGAGCAGCTTAAAGTAAACTACAACGAAATACTTGAATATCTTAACGAAGCGGAGAAGAAAACCACCTCTTCTATTGAGCAGATGAAGTACATTCACTCAATAACCAGCAACCTTGAAGAGGTTGTTCAGGACTTAAGGCATCAGACAGAGCAGATTGACCAGGTTGTGGAAGTGATAACTTCCATAACTGAGCAGACTAACCTGCTTGCTCTCAATGCTGCCATTGAAGCCGCAAGGGCAGGAGAAGCAGGTAGAGGCTTTGCCGTAGTTGCTGATGAGGTAAGAAAGCTGGCAGAAAGAACGAATAAGTCTGCCGTTGAGATTAAAGAGGTTGTTAAGAACATGCGTGAGAAGATGGCAAAAACAACTAAGATTACGGAAGAAGCAACGAAAGCTGTCAACGACGGGATGGATATATTCAGTCAGAACAAGGAGGTTTACAACAATATTAAGGATTCAGCGGAAGACACACTTGCAGTTATCAACAGGCTGTTTACTGCCGTTGAAGAGGAAGAGAAACACATCGAGACAATCGTTGAGAAGATTCAGGATTCTTCAGAGATTATCAGTAACCTTTCCACGATTACGGATAATGTTATTAAGAATTCTGACAGAACGAAAGCCGAGATTAAAAAAGTTCTTGCTACATTTGGTATGGTTGATCTTGGAGATGCAAAAGACCTCATCAAGATTGTTACCGATGTTCTTGATATTATTGAAAGCATTGAGGAGAACATCAGAAAAGTTTACGTTCTCAATATTCAGCCCGATACAACATTTATTGCTTCCGTTAATTCACTGATGAATACGATAACCTCTTCAACCCACGTCTTTAGAACAGTTACTTCAAAACATCCAGAGCTTACATCTCTCATTTCAGAAATAGAAGAGCTTATGGAGGATCTTCTTGTAGGGGCTAAAGAGATAGCAGTGGCTCTTCAGAATAGAGATTTTGAAGAAACACTTGAAAAGATGGAAGAACTTATCAAGGTGAGCAACGAGATTACATCAAAGGTAGTTGTTTGTATAAAAACCTATCTGAACATAAAAGATGGAGGCCGTTAATGCCTAAAAAGGAGGAGCTGCTTCCGAAAATACTTGAAACCGGAGCCAATGAGCTTGAGATAGTTGACTTTAGAATGTATGAGAAGCTTGAGGATGGTTCCATATATGAGTGGGCTTTAGGCGTTAATGTTGCCAAGGTAAAAGAAGTTATTTTTACTCCTGAGAATGTGGCGAAGACGCCAAAGTCACCTCCTGAAGTTGTGGGAATAGCCAAAATAAGGGATAAGAATGTTCCTCTCCTTTCTCTTGCAAGATGGATGAAGATTAAACCGGCAATGGATGAGAAATATACTATTGTAATGGAATTTTTGAGAGAGATTGTCGGTATAACAATTCACGAGGCAAAGAGAATCCGCCGTTTAAAGTGGAACGAGATTAAAAAACCGCCTAAAAGTATGAACAACAAGCTCGGCGGCAAGATTGTTGGAGTTATAGAGATAGAAAACGGTCAGCTTCTTCTACTGCTTGACTTTGAGGGTATTCTTGATGAACTTGGTATGATAAAAGTTATGAGTGTCAGCAGTATTAATAAGAAAAAACTCGGAATTAAGAAAGACGAACACTTTAAGATTCTCATTGTTGATGACAGTTCCGTTGCTCGCAGAATAATGAGAAAGATTTTGACTGAAGATGGTCACACCGTATATGAGGCAACAAACGGTATAGAAGCTCTTGAGTTACTTCACGACTGGCTTAAAAACGCCAAAGAAGAGGGGAAAGACCTTTCCGATTTTGTTCAGCTTATAATTTCTGACATAGAGATGCCCGGAATGGATGGTTTAACTTTCACGAAGAAAGTTAAAGGGAACCCTGAATTTGCCAAGATACCTGTTATAATAAATACATCGCTCAGTGACCAGGCTAACGTTAGCAAGAGTAAGTTTGTTGGAGCAGATGCGCACCTTGTAAAGTTTGATGCACCTGACCTGATAAAGCTTGTCCATAAATACGCTTTAAGGAGGAATGATGCCTCTTCCTGATCCGAATATAAAGATTCTGGTAGTTGACGATATGGCTACAATGAGGAGGATAGAAAAGTCTCTTCTGATGCAGCTTGGTTTTAAAAACATAGACGAAGCTGAAGACGGAAAGGTTGCCCTTCAAAAATTAAAGCAGGGGCATTACGATTTTGTTCTTACAGACTGGAACATGCCCAACATGACCGGACTTGAGCTTGTTCAGGAGATAAGAAAGGACCCAAAATTGAAACATCTGCCCGTTTTGATGGTAACTGCTGAAGCGAAAAAAGAAAACGTTCTTGCAGCCATAAAGGCTGGTGTTAATAACTATGTTGTTAAGCCATTTACCGCAGAAACGCTGAAAGAAAAGATAGAAAAGATATTTTCTGCCTATAAAAAGTGAGGTAGCTATGGCAGTTGACCTTCAATCTATATATATGCTTGCAAGTGGCGGCAGGCGTGCTATGGAACAGTTAGATGTTACTTCAAACAACATAGCTAACGTTGACACGCCGGGTTTTAAAAAAATTATTGAAGAAGAGATGTACCAGAATGTTCCTGTTAATAAAGGAGAAGCCGCCAAACTGTTAACCTTCCCGAGGTTTAAAGAAACAGTTCCTGTACTTTCCCAGGGTTCACTTCAAAAGACCGATTCACCCTTTGATTTTGCCATTTCCGGTAAAGGCTTTTTTACCGTTTTAACAAAAGCGGGCATTCTTCTTACCAGAAACGGACACTTCCATCTTGATAAAAACGGCTTTTTAGTTGATGCAAATGGGAATAAAGTTCTTGATGGTGAAGGGAAGCCTATTCTTTTAGACGGGACAATGCCTTTTAGTGTTACAGAAGATGGCAGAGTATTACAGGGTGGTGTTCAGGTTGCTGTTTTAGGTATAAAGGATTACGATTCTGTAACGCCCGTTGGGGAAGGTTACTATCGGGGTTCAGGAAACCGTAAAAAGGCAGAGTATAAAATTTTGGCCGGTTATCTTGAGAATTCTAACGTCAATCCTGTTGAGGAGATGGTTAATCTGATAGAAGCACAGAGACGTTTCGACATTTATGGAAATTTGATACGAAGCCTTGACAGAATTAACATAAAGAGTGTTGAAATAGGAAAGGTTTAATAAAGGGGGAAGACGATGATAAGAGCTCTCTGGACATCCGCTTCCGGAATGGAAGCACAGCAGACAAACCTTGACGTTGTTTCAAACAACATAGCCAACGTTAACACTATTGGATTTAAACGTTCTAGGGCAAACTTTGAAGACTTGATGTATCAGACGATTAAAGACCCCGGAGTTATGAGTTCAGATGAAAACATGGTGCCTTCCGGCATTCAGATAGGACTTGGAGTTAAGCTTTCTGACGTTAGTAAGATATTCACACAGGGAAGTTTGATAAAGACAGATAAAAAGTTTGACCTTGCCATTCAGGGTGATGGATTTTTTAAAATAGAGCTTCCCGGCGGCGGAGAGGCTTATACGAGAGCGGGTGATTTTCAGGTTGATAGTGAAGGTTATCTTGTTACGCCTGAAGGTTACCGTTTGAGCCCAAATATACAGATTTCTTCCCCTGAAACGATAGTAAATGTGTCTATAAGTCCAAATGGAAACGTTTACATTGTTAGAAACAGCGGCGGGCAGGAGACAACAGAAGAGGTTGGAAAAATAAAGCTTTATAAGTTTATAAATCCCTCAGGTTTAAAGTCACTCGGTGGCAATCTTTACGCTCAAACAGATGCTTCAGGTGAACCTATTGAGGGTGATCCAAACACCGATGGTTACGGAAAACTACTTCAGGGATTCCTTGAGGCTTCCAACGTCAATATCGTTGAAGAGATGGTTAACCTGATAGTGGCTCAGCGTGCCTATGAAATTAACTCAAAAGGCATAACAACAGCTGACGATATGCTTCGGGTTGTCAGTTCTCTTAAATCATAATTTTTGAGAGGGTGTATTTTGCGCTTTTTCCTATTTGCTTTTTCATTTCTTCTTTTAACGGTTTTGCCGGCAAGCAGTGAAACCGTTAAAGATTTTATAAAACACTACATTGATGTTCATTTTCCGGGTAAAGCGGTAATTTTTGTAAGTGCACCTGATAAAAATATAGATTCTGATTCTGTCAGGGTTACGCTTACTTCAGAAGATAAATATTATCTGCGTTTTAGACTTTTTGTAAAAGATGGCGCAAAGGAAGAGATTATTCCTGTGAACGTGAGGGTTGCAAATCTTAAACCTGTGGTTGTTGCTGCACATGATATTCTTCCTAAAACGCTTATAAAAAAGAGTGATCTTAAAGTTAAAAAGGTTTTAGAAGACAGGGCTTCTCTTGGTTTCAATTCTGCTGAAGATGTTATCGGTAAAAGGGCGAAGAGACTTATAAGAGCCGGCTCTATAATTAAGCCTTCAGATGTGATTCCAGATTTTAAGGTTTTCAAAAATGCGCCGGTTAGGGTTGTCTATGTTTCTAACAACATAAGAATAGAGATGGTGGGCCAGGCACTTCAAAATGGTGCTTTAGGGGATATAATAGAAGTTAAAAACATATCTACCGGGAAGAAATTGCTATGCAGAGTTATAGGAAGTGGTGTTGTGGAATTTGTGCCCTGATTTTCTTTCTTTCAGGGTGCGCAAGTAGTCCGCCGGTGAAAAAGGAGGTGGCCTACAGACCACCGCCGCCACCAGTAGAAGAGGCAAAGCCGCTTTCAAAAGGTTCTCTTTACACTGGCTATGATGATCTCTTTTCTGATCCCAAAGCTCATCAGGTTGGAGATATTATAACGATAAAGGTTGTGGAGTCGCTTTCTGGTGAGGGAAGTTCAACCAGCTCAACGGGAAAGAAGTCTTCTATGAGTCTCAACGTTAATGGCCCAACCATTTTAGGTAAGAGCATCCCCGGTAATTCAACTAATCCGATCCTTGGTTTTTCTACTTCGCCTTCGATGGATTTTTCCGGTCAAGGAGCTACAAAAAGAGATGCCAAGCTTGTGGCAACAATAACTGCACGGGTTGTTAAAGTTTATCCTAACGGGAATCTCTACATAGAAGGCGAAAAGGTTATAAAGATAAACGACGATACTCAGGTTTTAAAAATATCGGGGATAATAAGTCCAACCGATATAGAGCAGGACAACTCGATACTATCTTCTAGAATTTCTGACATGTACGTTGAATATAACGGTAAAGGTTTCTGGGCAGAGAGTCAGAGGCCCGGCTGGCTTGCAAGATTCTTGATGAAGATATGGCCATTTTAGGGAGCAGATTTATGATTAAAAGGGTGTTTTTTCTCTTCGCTGTTTTGTTTCTCTTTTCAGTTAACGCCGGAGCGGTCACTACGAAGATAGGTTCTGAGGTAAATATTGAAGGCGTGCGGCCGAACTTTTTGACGGGTTACGGTATTGTTGTTGGACTTGACGGTACCGGTGACGGCTCTTCCAGCGTTTTTACGCTTCAGAGTATTTCAAATATGCTGAGGAAAATGGGGATTTATGTTGATCCAAAGGTAGTTAAGACCAAAAACGCTGCAGCTGTGATAGTTACGGCAAAACTTCCACCTTTTGCAAAACCGGGAATGACATTTGATGTTAATGTTGCTTCAATAGGTGACGCAAAGGATATTTCCAACGGAATTCTTATAAGGACGCCGCTCTTTGGTCCAGATGGAAAGATTTATGCCTTTGCTCAGGGGTCTGTTTCTACCGGCGGTGGTTATTCAGAATCAAACCAAGGAGGAAAGGTTCAGAAGAACTTCCCAACAACAGGTATCATTCCAGATGGTGGTATAGTTGAGAGGGGACTTCCCTTTGAACTTACTGATGAACACTTAATAACTCTTACGTTGAAATATCCTTCCTTTTCTGAAGCTGCTACGATAGCCGATGCCATTAACAGTGCCTTTGGTAGAGGAACGGCTGTTGCCATCGATTCTTCAACGGTTAAAGTGAGGTTTCCGGAAGGCGTTAACAAGGTTGATTTCATTTCAAAGATTCTTAACCTTTCCATAAATACCGAACCTGAACCTGTAGTTGTGATATATGAAAGGACGGGAACGGTTATAATGAGCGGTAACGTTAAGATAGATCCTCCTGTTTATGTTGCTCACGGTAATATTTATGTTTCAGTAACGAAAACGCCGCAGGTTTCGCAGCCATTTCCTCTTTCAAACGGCAAGACGGTTGTTACTGAGAATGTAACTACCAAGGTTAAGGAAGAAAGGGGTCATATATTTGGTGTTCAATCTGCTGACCTTAGAGATCTTGTTAAGGCTCTCAATGAGCTTGGCATATCCCCGAGGGATTTAATAGCGATAATTCAGGCTATAAAAGCGGCGGGCAAGCTTCATGCTAAATTAGTGATTATGTAACGGGAAGGGAGATGGAGCCGAAGATTATTCCTTACTGGGATGTTACGGCAATTAAAAATATCAAAACGGTAAAAGACGTTGCCAGAGAGTTTGAGGCAACGTTTCTTGAGATTATGTTGAAAGAGATGGGAAAGGGAATACCGGAAGGTATGTTTTCCTCCTTTTCAGATAAGATGTACACCGATATGTTTGATATGACAGTTGCAAATAAACTTGCCTCCTCTGATAGATTTGGACTTGCAAAGTATATAGAGAATGCCCTTAACGCCTATAAAAAGGCGGAGAATCTATGAAAGAAACACTTCTTCTCTACGTGAACAAGCTTTACAAGTATTCTGATCTTCTTTTTGTTCTTCTCCTCCTTGCCATTCTTGCCTCGATGGTGCTTCCCATTCCTCCTATGGTTCTTGATATTCTTTTAACATTTAGCATTACACTATCTTTGTTAATTCTGATGACTACGATTTATATAAACCATCCCCTTGAACTTTCTTCTTTTCCATCTCTACTCCTTATCGCAACGCTTTTTCGTCTATCTCTTAACATTGCAACAACAAGGCGAATTCTCCTTCATGGAAATGAGGGACCTGCGGCAGCCGGTAAGGTTATAGAGGCTTTTGGACAGTTTGTCGTTGGTGGTAACTACATTGTAGGTATTATCGTTTTCCTGATACTTGTGGTAATCAACTTTATCGTCATTACAAAAGGTACTGAAAGGATTTCAGAAGTTGCCGCAAGGTTTACTCTTGACGCCATGCCAGGTAAACAGATGGCGATAGACGCTGACCTTAACGCCGGTTTGATCGATGAGAAAGAAGCCCAGAGGCGCCGTCAGGAAATAGCAAGAGAAGCAGACTTCTACGGGGCGATGGACGGTGCTTCGAAGTTTATCCGTGGCGACGCCATTGCAGGGATTATCATTACGCTTATAAACATCCTTGGCGGTCTTGCCATAGGTGTTTTTCAGCATCACATGAGTTTGTCTGACGCCGCAAAAACATTTACTATTCTTACCGTTGGTGATGGACTTGTGGGACAGATTCCCTCTCTCATTACCTCAACTGCGGCCGGTCTTATGGTTACAAGAGCAGCAGCCGAGACTGACCTTGGAACGGAAATCTTTAAACAGTTAACAGGTTACCATAAAGCCCTTTTCATGGCGGCAGGGACTCTTGCGGTTATGGGTATCGTTCCGGGAATGCCAACAATTCCGTTTCTGCTTGTAGCTTCTCTCATTGCAATAGTTGCCTACATGGTTTACGAAGCTACTAAAGAGAGAGAGTTAAAAGAGGCAGAAGAGAGGGCAAAAGAGCTTTTAAAAGAGGCAAAGGCGAAAGAAGAGGAAGAAGATGTGATTTCTCCACCGGAAACGCTGGCAATGGAAATAGGTTATGCTTTGATACCTTATGTTGAGGATAAGAAAAAAGGAGAAATTGTTAAGAGGATAAAATCGTTGAGAAAGCAGCTTGCTAAAGAGTTAGGAATAATCATTCCTCTTGTTCACATAAGAGATAATCTTGAGCTTAAACCGGGTGAGTATAGAATTTTAATAAGAGATGTTGAGGTTGCCAGAGGTGAGGTAGAGCCTAACAAGCTACTTGCCATTGATACGGGGACAACAAAGGAAAAGATTCCCGGGAAGGAGACAAAAGAGCCGGCATTCGGGCTTACAGCTTACTGGATAGCACCTAACCTGAAAGATAGGGCAAAACTTTTAGGATATACTGTTGTTGACATTCCAACAGTTATAATTACTCATCTTTCGGAAGTTATCAAGAAACATGCCTACGAGATTTTGGGAAGGGTTGAAACAAAAGAGCTCATAGACAACCTTGCCAGGAAGTATCCTCTCGTTAAAGACATCGTTCCGGAGCAGGTGCCTTTAGGTGTCGTTCACAGGGTTCTTCAGAATTTGCTTAAAGAGGGCATTCCTGTTAAAGATCTTATGACTATCCTGGAGGCGCTTTCAGATAACATTTCAAAAACGCAGGATCCGGACATACTCACCGAATTTGTAAGACAGGCACTTGCCCGTTTGATAACGAACCTTTATGCTGTGAACGGTGAAATTACCGTTCTGACACTGACTCCAAAAGCAGAAAATTACATTTTAGAAAAGGTGAAACAGAACGACGGTTACCTTCCGCCTCTTGAACCTGCTTTCGTTCAGCGAATAATGGGTGACATTATGAAATACCGTGACATTTTCACCAGGAAGCAGGCAGTTCCGGTTATTCTCACTTCTCCTGCCGTTCGCCGTTTTCTTAAAAAGATAATAGAACCGTATGCACCAAATATTGTTGTTCTTTCCTACTCTGAAGTAGAACCGGGCGCAAAGGTTAACGTCGTAGGAACAGTCGGAGAGTGATTTTCCTTTGTCTTTGGAAGTTGATTTTGTTGTAGAATAATGGCACTAACAACAGTCCTACGGAGGTTTAAAGATGATTCTCTCTTTTGGAGAAGTTCCACAGAAGCATGAGGTTATAAACATAGCTTACGCTTTCATTCAGCAGAAAGAGAAAAACTGGTTCAACGGCGAGCTTCCGATTGACCCTGTTATGAGGGTTGTTGCAATGCTTGAGCAGCAGGCTGAGGATATAGGCGGGAACGGTGTTAAGAATATTACTGTCAAGATTCTTGAAGGCGTTGATAACGACGGTGATAAAGTGATTAATGTTTGGGGTATGGGAACGATAATAAAGGTTGAAGAAGGCGGTAAAGAGATATCCTTCAATAGGTAAATTAGGTAAATTTGAATTCAGGAGGAGAGTATGAAGATAGGAATTATCGGTGGAAGCGGACTTTACGACATTGAAGGTCTTACCGATGTTGAGGAAATAACACTTGATACACCTTTTGGTAAACCTTCAGATGCTTACATTCACGGAAAACTTGCCGGTAAGGATGTCTATTTCCTTCCAAGACACGGAAAGGGACACGTTTACCTTCCTTCAGAAGTTCCTTATAGAGCAAACATTTACGGATTTAAAATGCTCGGCGTTGATGCCATTCTCTCTGTCAGTGCTGTTGGTTCAATGAAGGAAGAAATAAAGCCCGGTGATTTTGTTATAGTTACCCAGTACTTTGACAGAACAAAAAACAGACCTTCTACGTTTTTTGGTAACGGCATCGTTGCCCACATTCCTTTCGATAAACCCACCTGCGAATGTTTGAACGAGCTTATTTACAAGGCCTGCCTTGATGAAGGTATCCCGGTTCATAGAGAAGGAACTTACATCTGCATAGAGGGACCTCAATTTTCAACAAAGGCTGAATCAAAGATTTACAGGAGCTGGGGCGTTGATGTGATTGGAATGACAAACATCCCTGAAGCAAAGCTCGCAAGGGAAGCAGAGATTCCTTATGCGGCTGTTGCTCTTGCAACAGATTACGATGTATGGAAGGAAGGTGAAGAGGTTAACGTTGAAAAAGTTCTTGCCACTATGGCGAAGAACATTGAGAATGCTAAAAGGATGCTTAAGCGTGTTATAGAGACAATTAAGCCAGAAGACATTGAAAACTCTTACGCAAAAACGGCGCTTGTTGGTGCTATTCAGACAAAGAAAGAGTATATCTCTGAAGAGGCGATGAAAAGGCTTGAACTTCTAATAAAAGATAGAATTTAAAGTAAAAAGGGGGCTTCAAAGCCCCTTTTTTTATTTTTAAGGACTTTTTACCTTTCCACTTCACCGTTGATAAATCTATCAACAAGCTCTTTTGCTTTCCAGTCCGGATACTGGATAGGTGGATGTTTCATCGTGTATGAAGAGATGGAGTAGAGGGGACCGCCTATCTTTCTATCAAGTCCAACTTTTGCACATCTTATAGCATCAATTGCAGAACCTGCACTGTTTGGTGAGTCTTCAACGGATAGTTTCAATTCTATGTACATTGGAACGTCGCCAAAGAGCCTTCCTTCAAGTCTTATGTATGCAATTTTGTTGTCTTTAAGCCATGGGACGTAGTCACTTGGTCCTATATGAATGTTGTTGTCAGCCATAGGGTACGGAATCAGTGAGCGAACGGCTTCCGTTTTTGATATTTTCTTTGTTTTAAGTCTTTTTCTTTCGAGCATGTTTAAGAAGTCTGTGTTTCCACCAAAGTTTAACTGGTAGGTTCTGTCTATTGCAACGCCTCTGTCTGTCATGAGTGTTGCAAGAACTCTGTGAGTGATTGTTGCGCCCACCTGTGATTTTATGTCGTCTCCGACGATTGGTAGTCCTTTTTCTTCAAACTTTTTAGCCCATTCGCTGTCTGATGCTATGAAAACAGGAATACAGTTGACAAAGGCGCATCCAGCGTCAAGAGCGCACCGGGCATAGTATCTTGTTGCTTCTTCAGAGCCAACAGGTAAGTAGTTGATAACAACCTCTGCTCCGGATTCTTTTAAAACTTTTGTTACGTCAACAGGTTCCTTGTCAGCTACCACGAATCTCTGGTCTTCCGGGTACTCATTCATGTGTTCTGCAAAGCCGTCAAGAACGGGTCCCATCTGGACTTCAACACCCATTTCCGGAACATCGGGATTGAAAACGGTCGTGCAGTTTGGCTTTTCAAAAATTGCCCTGCTTACATCCTTTCCAACTTTTCTTTTATCAATGTCAAATGCGGCAACGATTTCTATGTCCCACGGTCTATAGCCGCCTATATCGTAGTGCATAAGTCCAGATATATCTTTTTCTGACTTCCCCTGGTAGTAGTAAATTCCCTGTATGAGGGAACTGGCACAGTTTCCAACCCCTACTATGGCAACTTTTATTTTCCCTGACATTTAATTGCCTCCTTCCTTTTCTCTGTACTTTTTAGCAAGCTCCTTGAACTGGCTAATTTTACCATTTATACTTTCGGCTATCTTTTCCATCTCTTCCACTATGAGGGGAAAGTCAGACGCAAGCTGCTCCACAACCTCTTTTATTACCTGTTCTCTCTCTTCTTCAGTAAAGTACTCCTTACCTTTCAGAGCATCCTCTATTAATGCCATTTCAAGGAGTCCTAAAACTTCAAGCAAGGGATTGAGATTTTCCGTTTTGAACCGTTTTGACAGAAACCTTTCGACCTCTTCGTAACCGCCGTCCGGCCGGAACTTCGAAAGTTCAAGGTTAAGCCAGAGATCGAAGCCTCTATATGCAAGTCCTTTGATTCTCATATCTCTTTCATTCATCTATCAATCTCCAAGTTCCATCAGTTTTACTTTGGCTATGGCTGCTTCGTTTGTTGAAGGATATTTTGAAATCAGTTTTTTCAGCAGCTGCTTTGCTTTTGCATTGTCACCGAGTCCTTTGTAGCAGAGGGCTTCTTTAAGCAGGGCTGCAGGCACTTTGTTTCCTTTTGGTGACGGGTAGTAGTTTGAGTAGTTGTCAACAACCTTTTTGAAGTAGTCAAGGGCTGTTGCGTAATCGCCGTGGGAGTAGAATATTTCACCTATCCAGTAGAGGGAGTTGTCTGCCAGAGGACTGTCCGGATACCTTTTAACCAGTGTTTCAAACAGGATTCTGGCCGTGTCGAGTTCACCCGATTCCATTGCGTTGAAAGCCTTTTTATAGATGTCTTCGTCAGATACATTTATTACTTCTGGTGTTTGGACTTCTGCTGAAGGTTGCTCGACTCCGGCAGTTTCCTGCGGAGCTGCCTCTGTTTGATTTTCCGGTTGTACGGCGGATTTAGCAGATACGGTTATTTCTTTCAAAACTTTTTGTGTCTGCTGTGATGTTTTCTTGAGTTCGTATATTTCTTTTTCGTCTTCAACGAGCCTGTCCTCTACTCTGGCGACTCTCTCGTTGAGAGTTTTAATTTGAGCGCTGTTCTGTAAACTTTTTGCTTCTATTGAAGATATACGTTTTTCTAATTCTTCAAGTTTTTTATCGTATGCGCTCTCCTGCTTTGCAGGTGTTGTGTTTATCGGCTGTGTCTGAACGCAACCTGCCAGCAGAAGAGGAAAAACTGCAGCAACAAGTATCTTTTTCATCATTCCCCCCGGAAGTTAAGATTTTTCTTTGCAAGTTCCTCTTCGCACTCTTTTACAAGTTCCTGTATCAGTTCGTCAACGTGGTACATTCTGTTAACTCTTCCTACGTTACTGCCGGAAAATACAAGTCCATTTACCACGTCGCCCGCTGCAGATGCAAGCAGGGCATCAGCTATACAGTATATAGAATCTGCCTTTGCACATGTCTTTAAGCAGTTGTAGTGGCATCTGTGAGGTATTTTCCCTTCCTTTTCCAACCTTTCCGTAAATGGGTTTCTAACTGCATGTGCCGGCATGCCAACAGGGCTTTTTATAAATATAGAATCTTCCGGCTTCGCATTTATTATATACTCTTTGAATTTTTGATCGGCGTCACATTCGTAGGTTGCTATAAATCTTGTTGCGATTTGAACGCCTTTTGCACCCATTTCAAAGGCTTTTGCCATGTCTTTTCCGTCGAAAATGCCACCGGCCGCTATTACAGGTATCTTCTTAACGGCTTTTACTATGTCTGGAAGAACTTCCCACAATCCTTTGTCTGTTCCAAGATGGCCGCCCGCTTCGACGCTTTCAACAATTATCGCAGAAGCTCCGAGTCTTTCAGATAGAGCGGCGCCTTTTGGCGTTGATACTATCTCTATAAGCGGGATGTCAAAGGTTTTACATATTTTAAAGACGTCCTTTCCAAAGCCTGCTCCCTGAATGATAAAGTCCGCACCTGCATCAATGGCTGTAAGGAGCAGTTCGTAAAAGTGTGTCAATGCGTACATTATGTTTACGCCTATCAGACCGTTTGGTGCAAGTTCCTTTGCTTTTCTTATCTCTTCTGCAAGCTCTGTTGCGTATAGATAAGGCTTCATTCCCAATTCTTCAAGGTTTTTGCCTTTGCAAGTCTTTTTGGGTTCCTTTTTTCTGTCTTTTTCCTGGAGTAGAACGGCTGATATAACGCCCATTCCACCTGCGTTTGCAACAGCAGCTGCAAGTTTGTGGAGGGATACTTTCGCACCCATTCCGCCCTGGATAATCGGGTATTTTGGTTTTAGTCCTGCTATAACAAGTTCTGGCAATCTACTCATCTGTACTCCTTTTTAAAGTTTTTCTATCTCTTCAAGTTCGTCAGAACTTAAAACGCGGTAGCCATTTTTAATAAATAGGGCTGCTGCTACGCCTTTCCCTGCTTTTAGAGAGTCTGAGTTAAAATTATATATGGTTTTCACGCCGCACGAAGGACTTTTCTCCTTTAATATTACAGCTTTCACATTTTCTCTGAATAGATTTACTATTTTGAGTGCCTCCTGCGCACCTTTCACAAAATTTGCTGTCACGTCTGTTTTTTCTTCAACGGTTAAAACTCTGCTTTTTCCTTCTAAAACGGTGAAGCCGTCTCCTTTCTCTATTTTTGATGGAGATCTTGGCGTTGAAAGTCCTCCAAGCTGTTCCGGACAGACGGGAAGGATAAAAAACCTATCCTTAATAAACTTTAATCCTTCCCACGGAACACTCTTTCCGTCGTAACGGCATCGTATTCCTAATAAACACATACTTACAACTATTACGCTATCCATTGCAGACGATTACCTGATGGTAGGGTTTTTTACTTAACTCTTCAGCTGCTTCTTTTACGTCTTTAAGTGTTAGTGATTCAATCTCTTCTATGTATTGGGTGTCTTTTTCCGGTGTTCCTGTCAGCACTGTCCACCATCCGTAGTACCAGGCTTTTCGTAGTCTTTTCTCGTGGTCAAGTAGATAAGTCCCTTTAAGGTAGTTTTTGGTCCTGTTAATATCTTCTTCGCCGATTAACGCCGGCAGGTTTTCTATCAGGTTGTCAATGCCTTTTAGTGCCTGTTCTTCCTTTTCCGGCGACGTGCCTATGTATATGACAAATCTTCCAGGATTTTTTAGTGTCGGGAAGAAGGAACCTGTTGAATAGGCAAGTCCCTGTTTTTCCCGTAGCTGCTGAAAGAGGATAGAGTTAAATCCATCACCTACAACGGTGTTCAGCAGCTTATAGGAGACGTACTTTTTCCAGTCATTTACTGACGGTGCTTCGTATCCTCTTATTATGAAGGTTTGTGTTGAACCTTTCCTGCATAAGTTTACACTTTCACTTTTTTCAATGGGCGTTTTAAAGAGAAGTTTTCTGTTCTTTCCTCCCTTTATGGGAAGTTTAGAGAGTAGTTTTTCCACATTTTCGGGGATTTTCCCTGCAATTGAAATAATGAATTTTCCTTCGTTAAAAAACCTTCTGTATTTCTCTTTAAGGTCGTTGAGAGTTATGGGCACGACGGTTTCTACCGTTCCGGACGGTAGATTTTTGTAAGGTGTGTTTTTATAGGTGAAAAGGTTAAATTCTTCGTAACCAAACGAAAATGCACTTTCAAGTCTTGCCCTTATGGCAGCAATGGTTGTCTCTTTTTCTATTATGAAATCTTCTTCGGTAAAGGCCGGTTCCGTTATCAGTTCAGAGAGGACTTCTATGAAGACCGGGAATCCATCGGGAGTTATCTGGAAAGATATAGTAGAAAAATCTTTTCCTGTTTCTGGAATTATCGATGAACCGTAAGGTTCTGTTAAGAATGCTATTTCCTTGGTCGTTTTTGAAACACTCCTTTTTAGACCAACGTGGAGGGACAAGTTTGTGAGTCCTGCTTTTCCGTTGTCTGTTACGCTTCCGTTTTCTGAAAAGATGACGACAGAAGTTATGTCAAGTTCATCTACGGGATTGAGGACTGCTTCAACGTTTTCAGAAATTTTAAACCTCTCCATCAAAAGTCCTCCAGTGCCGGAACGACCGGCGGGGAGTCATAGGATGCACCTTTTACTGTAACCTTTCTTTCGTTGATTGTTATCCTGCCTTCAACGAACCACTTTACAGCCTGGGGATAAATTCTGTGCTCCCATTCCAAGATTCTATTAGCAAGTGTGTCAGGCGTGTCTTCCGGCTTTACAGGTACAACCGCCTGAATGATTATTGGACCTGTGTCAACACCGGTATCAATAAAGTGGACTGTGGCGCCGGAAAACTTTGCACCGTATTCCAGAACTTTTTTGTGAACGCCAAGTCCTGGAAAAGCGGGAAGGAGCGAAGGGTGTATGTTCATTATTCTGTTTTCAAAGGCTTTTACGAAAGTTGGCGTAACTATTCTCATGTAACCGGCAAGACAGACGAGGGATACACCTTCCCGTTTTAATATGGAAACGATTTTTTCATCGTAAGTTTCTCTATTTGAAAATTTTTTGAAAGGCAGGTAGCAAATGTTTATTCCAAATTCTCTTGCAATATTTATCGCACCGGCGGTTTCTCTGTCAGTGATAAGCAATGCTATTTCAGCTTGAATTTTTCCTGCCTCTACGGCTTCTGCTATTTTCTTAAAATTTGAACCTCTTCCAGAAGCAAGGACTGCTATTTTCATTTTATCTCAACCTTTTTGTTCCCTTCCTCTATTTTACCTATTATGAAAGCTTTTTCACCCGCTTCTTTAAGAACGGCAAGTGTTTTCTCCACGTCTTCAGGTGAAACTACCACACACATTCCAACGCCCATGTTGAACGTTTTAAACATCTCTTCTTCAGGAACGTTTCCCTTTTCCTGAATGAATTTAAATATTGGCAAAACTTCCCATGAATCTTTCTCTATTACGGCTTTTGTTCCGTTTGGAAGAATTCTTACAAGGTTTCCGGGTATTCCACCGCCCGTAATGTGGGCAAGCCCTTTAACATTTACTTTTGACAGGAGATTTAATATCGATTTTACGTATATTTTTGTGGGTGTCAGCAGAATTTCGGCAACGCTCTTTCCTAACTCATCAACGGTATCGTTTACGTCTAATTTCAGAATTTCAAAGAAGAGCTTTCTTACTAAAGAGTATCCGTTGCTGTGTATTCCCGATGATGCAATACCTATAACAATATTCCCCGGCTTTATCTTTTCGCCGGTTATGTACTTTTCCATGTCAACGATTCCGACTACGAAACCTGCAAGGTCATATTCACCTTCAGGGTAAAAGTCAGGCATCTCAGCCGTTTCGCCACCGATGAGTGCACAGCCGGCAATTTCGCATCCCTTTGCTATACCTTTTACAACGTCTGCGGCGGTGTCAACTGAGAGTTTACCTGTTGCGAAGTAGTCAAGGAAAAAGAGGGGTTTTGCACCAACGGTCAATATGTCGTTAACGCACATTGCTACAAGGTCAATTCCAACAGTATCGTGAACGTTTGCCATCTGGGCAACTTTAAGTTTTGTTCCGACACCGTCTGTTCCGGAAACTAAAACGGGTTTTTTGTAACCTTCAGGTATAAGATATCCTGCACCAAAACCGCCTATTCCGGCAAGTACGTTACTGTCAAACGTTTTTTTCGCGAAAGGTTTTATCCTCTCAACGAGTGCGTCTCCAGCTTCAATATCAACGCCAGCGTCCTTGTATGTAAGTTTTTTCTCACTCATAGCTAATCTCCCCGTCAAAGTAGATAGGAACTTCATAGGCAAAGTGTCTCTTTGTCCATCCCTTTCCTTCACCAAGCTCTCTCTCTATGTGCTCTTCGTATCCTTTGACTTTAGAATCGAGGGCGTCCGCATAGTGGAGAGCTACCGCCTCGAGTGTTTTTGGTTTTTTTGGTGAACCGAATTCGTACTCACCGTGGTGGGAAAGGATGCAGTGGAGCAGTTTTACTTTTAAGGTTTTAGGAAATCCTTCTATTTCATCAATTTTTTTAGAGATTAGTTCGCTTCCCGTGAAAATGTGGCCTAAGAGTATTCCTTCGTCTGTTCTATCAATTGCTACGTCCATGCTGTATTCGTCTATCTTTCCTATGTCATGAAGTATTGCAGCAGTAATGAGGAGATCTCTGTCTATGCTTTTATACCTTTTTGCCACGACTTCGCATATTTCAACAACCCCTAAAGTGTGTTCTAAAAGACCACCGATGGAGGCATGATGGATGAACTTTCCACCTGGTGCTTTCATAAATGCTGATGCAATCTCATCGTCGTAGAATATGAGTTCAAGAAGTTTTTTCAGGTATGGATTTTCTATCGTTTCAATAATTTCAAGCAGCTTTGTAAACTGTTCTTCAACGTCAAACCTGCTTACCTTTATAAATTTTTCTCTCTTAAATTCGGCTTTTTCTGCGTGGCGCATAAATTTTATCTTTGGCTGGACGTTTCCCTGAAAAAGTTCAACGTAAGCTTCAATAAAAACGACGTCACCTTTTTTGAAAATTGTGAGGTCTGCATCCTTTGGCGGCTTCCACCAGAGAATTGGAAGAGTTCCTGTCCTGTCAGAAACGATAAGTCTCAAGTATGGTTCGCCCGTTCGGTGCTTTTTGATCTCGGCGCTCTCTATTATAAAAAAGCCCTTAAACTCCTGCCCTGCCGGCATTTTATAAATGTCCCTTACAAGTACGTCCATCACGCTCCTTATAGTGATGAGTTTTAGGGGAAAATTATAGACTTTATATGAAATTGTAAACTTTTTTGAATGCTTTTACGAATAAGTTCTGATGGTTTAAAGAGAAAGATGGGATTTCGGCAGGTTTTTGTTAGGAGGGGGGATTTCCCCCCTTAAATTTTGAAAAGATGAGTACTTTTAGGTGTGGTTTTTGATGTATTCGATGGCGTCGCCAACTGTTTGAATCTTTTCAGCGTCTTCGTCAGGAATTTCAATTCCGAACTCTTCCTCAAGAGCCATAACGAGCTCAACTGTGTCAAGAGAGTCTGCGCCGAGGTCTTCTACAAAAGAAGCATCTGGAGTTACTTCTTCGGGATCAACTCCAAGTCTATCGGCGATAAGTTCTTTCACCTTTTCTTCGATGTTTTCTGCCATGCCAACCTCCTTAAATAGTTGATAGTGGAAATTATATTCCTAACTTTAGAAAAGTCCACCGTTGACGTGAATTGTGGTGCCTGTGATGTATGACGCCATGTCTGACACTAAAAATAGGACGGCGTCTGCAACTTCTGATGGTTCACCTTCTCTGCGCATAGGTATGGACTTTATTAGGGCTTCTTTTACCTTTTCCGGTATTTTCTGCGTCATGTCTGTTGTTATGTATCCCGGTGCTACGGCGTTTACGCGGATTCCCCGAGATGCAACTTCTTTTGCTAAGGATTTCGTAAATCCAACGAGTGCTGCTTTTGTAGATGAGTAGTTAACCTGTCCCGGGTTTCCTGTGAATCCAACGACAGAGGAGATGTTGACGATGGAGCCGGTTTTCTTTTTCATCATAAGGGGGACTACCTGCCTTGTTACGTTGTAGATACCTGTGAGGTTTGTTTCTATTACCGCATCCCAATCTTCATCCTTCATTCTCATAAAAAGGGTGTCCCTTGTAATGCCGGCGTTGTTTATGAGAATGTCTATCTTTTCCTCTTTTTCCGCTATCTCTGAGACAACTTTTTTGACTTCTTCTCTGTCGCAGACATTCATCTTCACGCCGTTTACGCCTATCTCTTCTGCGGCTTGCTTTGTCCTCTCTTCATTTGTTCCTGTGATGTAAACTGTTGCACCTGCGCTTTTAAGAGCAACAGCTATTGCCCTTCCTATACCCCGTGTTCCTCCTGTTACAAGGGCAACCTTACCGCTTAAGTCAATGGTTTTTGCCATTAAAACCTCCCTATTACTTTTGAAGGGTTATAAGTGAATAACCTCCGTCCTCTCTTACTAAAACATCATCTTCAATTCTTACGCCGCCAAGTTCGGGTATGTATATACCCGGTTCTACCGTTACAACGCTGTTTTTCTTTAAAATCTCATTTGATTTCGGGCTTAACGTTGGTGCTTCGTGGATTTCAACGCCTATTCCGTGTCCCGTACCGTGGATAAAGTAGTCACCGTATCCCTTTTCAGTGATGAAATCTCTTACTATTTTATCAACTTCGCGGCAGGGCATGCCCGATTTTGCTGCTTCTATTCCTTTTAACTGGGCTTCAAGGACTGTATCGTAAATTTTTTTAAGTTCGTAAGAAACGTTTCCTATAAGAAATGTTCTCGTTATATCTGAAAGATAGCCGCCGAAAATTGAACCGAAATCAACAATAACAACGTCACCATCCTTTACCTCTTTATGAGAGGTTTTCCAGTGAGGAATAGATGCACCTTTCCCGGATGCGACTATCGTCTCAAACGATTCTTCGCTGCCGTAGTGAAACATTCTGTTTACTAACTCTTTTCTGAACTGATACTCTGTTATACCCGGTTTTAAAAGGTGCAGAACGTCCCTTAATGACTGTTCGGCAATGGCAACTGCACGGGCTATGGCGTAGATTTCCTCTTCCGTTTTTACCACGCGAAACTCTTTCAAAAAGCCGTTGACCGTGGTGGTTTCAAAGTGTTTTTCTATTTCGTTAAACTGTTTTAACGTTACTCTTTCGCCGTCAACTATTACCTTCCTGTTCCCGAAAATTTCTTTCAGGTTTTCAAAGCTTTTCCACTCTAAAACGTTGAACTTTTTTGCTCTTTCTCTTGCAGCGTTAAGGTAGCGTTTATCGGTGAAGAAAAAGCCTTCACCTTCTGCTGTGATAACCACGACGCCAAATGACGACGGAAACTTTGTGAGATAGAACCGTTCCTTTCCGTCAATAGTTATTAAAAGATCACCGTACTTTTTTATCTTTGCGGCTATCCTTTCAAGCATGCTTTCTCCAGATTCACAGTATGTATCTTGTAAGATCTTCGTCTTCTATAATGTTGCCGAGTCTTTCTTTTACGTATTCTCTGTTTATTATGACCTTTTGTCCTTTCATTTCGGGTGCGTTGAATGATATGTCTTCAAGGAGTCTTTCAAGTACGGTGTGAAGTCTTCTTGCGCCGATGTTTTCGGCTTTTGTATTTGCCTCTTCCGCCATTTTAGCTATCTCTTCGATGCCGTCTTCTGTAAATTCTATTTCAACGCCTTCCGTTTTAAGAAGTTCAGTGTACTGTTTTGTTAGTGCGTTTTTCGGTTCCGTCAGGATTCTTATGAAATCTTCTTTTGTGAGCGGTTTTAGTTCCACCCTTATCGGGAATCTTCCCTGAAGTTCCGGTAGCAGGTCAGAAGGTTTTGCTATGTGGAAAGCGCCGGCTGCTATGAATAGTATGTGGTCTGTCTTTATCAGGCCGTATTTTGTTGGCACTTTTGAGCCTTCTACTATCGGCAGCAGATCTCTCTGGACACCTTCCCTTGAAACGTCCGGGCCTTTTCCGCTTCCCTTTGCAGCTACCTTATCTATTTCGTCTATGAAAACGATGCCGTGATTTTCAACGCGATTTATTGCCTCTTTGATTACTTCGTCCATGTCTATCAGTTTTTGTGCCTCTTCCTGTTCAAGGTATCTGAGGGCTTCTTTTACTTTCATTTTTCGCATCTTTTTAGGCTTTGGAAAGAGCGAGGAAATTATGTCCTGAATGTTTCCGGCGTCGCCTCCCATCCCGGGACCTATGCCTATTACGCCTATGTTGGCAGGTGTTTCAACGGTTACCGGTATCTCAACCTCTTCTTCATCAAGTTTTCCTTCTTTTAGAAGCTTCAGGTATCTTTCCCTTTCCTTTTTAATCTCTCTTGCTAATGGTTCTTCTTTTTTCTTTGATTGTGAAGGCAGAAAAACGTCAAATAGAGTTTCAAGGGATTGAGGTTTGGCGGGCTGTTCCGGTATCATGTGGTCAAGGAGTCTTTCGTAGGCAAGTTCTCTCGCCTTTACCTTTACCTCTTCTATCTTTTCCTCTTTTACCATGTTAACCGCTATTTCAACAAGGTCTCTTATCATTGATTCTACGTCTCTTCCAACGTAACCGACTTCTGTAAACTTTGTGGCTTCTACTTTCACGAACGGTGCATTTACAAGCTTTGCCAATCTCCTTGCTATTTCCGTTTTTCCAACGCCTGTAGGTCCTATCATAATGATATTTTTTGGCGCAACTTCTTCTCTCATATCTTCAGGAAGTTTTTGCCTTCTCCACCTGTTTCTAAGGGCAATGGCAACCGCTTTCTTTGCTTCCTGCTGTCCTACAATGTATTTATCCAGCTCTTCAACTATCTGTTTTGGTGTCAGGAATCCTTCCTCGTTTCCCTTTTTTCTGAAGATATTCTTAAACATTCTGCCTCCTTGTCTGATATGAAACCTCAATTATTTTATCACTGATAGTATGTCAGTTTCTTGCCGGTTGCAATGTTTTGCTATTATTAAACCACTTTCTACTTGTGAGGTGGTTGATGGAAGCTACGGGATTTATAACGGGTACTTTGAAAGGTTTAAAGATGGATTATGTTCTTTCTCTTCCGTGTGATAGGGTTAAGACGTTACTGGCTAAACTTGATGATGTTTACGGTAAAAAGCACATTCACCTTTCAAGGGAGGAAGAGGGTTTAGGTATAGCTGCAGGGCTTTTTGCCGGCGGCAAGCGTTATGCTCTTTTCATTCAGTCTTCCGGTGTAGGTAACATTTTCGGTGCTCTTATGACGTTGATTAAGACGTACAGAATTCCCCTTCCCATCTTTGTTTCTCACAGGGGTATTTATAAAGAGAAAATTCTCCCTCAGGTTTTGATGGGCGAGGTTACGGAGAATCTTTTTAAAGCCTGCGGTGTTCCTGTTGTAAAGGTTTATGATAAAAGCGCTCTGCCTATCATTCCGAAGGCTGTAGAAGAAGCTTTTAGAAAGAGGGAGCCGATAGCTATTCTGCTTTCTCCTGTCCTTTTTGAAGGTGAAGAATATAAAAATCCGGTATTTGAGAAAGAGAGAGAAAAAGTTGTTTCTGTTAAGGTTGAAAAAAGTATTAAAAATCCCGACATGAGAAGGTTTGAAGCTGTGGCGGAACTTTTCTCTTTCCTGAAGAAAAAGGGAGATAAAGATACGGTTCTTTTTGCAAACATCGGTTTCCCGGCAAGGGAAGTTTACCATCTTAAAAACCTTTTTGGTATCGAAAATTCCGTTTTTTACATGCTCGGAAGTCTTGGCCTTGTTTCCTCAATAGCCCTTGGATACTCTGTTGCAACAGGCAGATCCGTTATTTCCATAGACGGTGACGGTTCCCTTTTAATGAACACGGGAACGCTTGCAACGTGCAGCAGCTACGCACCGGAAAACTTTAGAATTTTCTGCGTTGATAACGGAACGTGGGGAAGCACCGGCGATCAGGAGAACTTTAACTTTTCAACGGTTGATGTTGAGGTTGTTGCAAAGGGAATGGGCTTTAAAAACACCTCTTCGGTATGGAAAAGGGACGGTTTGAAGGAAAAGCTTGAGTGGTTCTTTACATCCGATAAACCGTTCCTTCAGGTTGTTGTTAATCCCGGAAATGAAAAGGTCGGAACAATTCCCCTTTCTCCAGAAGAGATTTTAAGAGAGGTTAAGGTTGATTCTTGCTACTGAAGCTTTTAAAAACTGCACAATCTGTCCCAGAAACTGCGGCGTAGATAGGGAAAAGGAAAAGGGCTTTTGCAAAACGGGAATTAAACTGAAGGTTGCCTCTGCCTTTGCCCACTTCGGTGAGGAACCTGTTTTAACGGGTATTTACGGTTCGGGAACTATATTCTTTTCAGGCTGTAACCTTGGGTGTGTTTTCTGTCAGAATTACGACATTTCACACCTGTGCGAAGGGGAAGAGATAACGGTTGAAGAGCTTACAGAAATCATGCTCTACCTTCAGGCAAACAGGTGCCACAACATAAACCTTGTGACGCCGACCCATCAGATTCCCCTTATAGTTCCTGCGATTTTAAAGGCGAAAGAGAAAGGCCTTTCCGTCCCTATAGTTTACAACTGCGGCGGTTATGAAAAGGTTGAAACGTTAAAAGAGTTAGAGGGTATCGTTGACATCTACATGCCGGACATTAAAACTTTTAACCGGAATTTTGCAACTAAATACCTTAAAGCGCCGGACTATCCGGAAGTTGTAAAAGATGCGGTTCTGGAAATGTTTCGTCAGGTTGGAAATCTTGAAATCGGCAGTGACGGGACAGCTAAAAGGGGCGTTTTAATAAGGCACCTTGTCATGCCGGGATACACCGGTGACAGCATAGAAATTCTTAACTGGATAAAAGATACGATGGGAAAAGGTGCTTACGTAAACGTTATGGATCAGTACTTTCCCGCTTACAGGGCATCTGAATTTCCTGAAATAGCGCGGCGGATAACGGAAGAGGAATTTTTAACCGTTTACAACCACGCAAAAAAACTCGGATTGAGGCTTGCAGTTGAATAAGTTAGAGATAAAAAGAGAAGTCATCCTTGCACCTATGGCAGGATACACCCACTCTGCGTTTCGGAGGCTGTGCAGGCGGCTCGGTGCCGACAGGGTCTATTCAGAACTCATGAACGCTACCGGTATCGTTTTTAAAAGAATAGAAAAAGAACTTGCCTACTTCACCGAAGAGGAGCGGCCGATACATTTACAGCTTTACGGAAGAAACCCCGAAGAGATAGCAAAAGCTGCCGTTAAAGTGGTAAAGGAGTATAAGCCCGATGCCGTAGATATAAACTTCGGCTGTTCCGTTAAAAAGGTTTTAAAAGCAAAATCTGCAGGATACCTTCTCCAGTTTCCCGAAATTATGGGGGAGATAGTAAGGGAGACCGTTAATGCCCTTAAACCTTACGGTGTTCCTGTTACTGCCAAAATCAGGCTCGGCTTTCATGAAGACAACCTTGAAAAGATAGCCGAAGAACTGATAGAAGCAGGTGTTTCCCTCATTGCACTTCATCCGCGGCTTGCAAGGGAACTTTTCACAGGAAAGGCACGGTGGGAAAGAATAGGAGATCTTAAAAAAATTTCACCTGTTCCCGTTGTTGGCAGCGGTGATGTCTGGAGCTGGAAAGATATAGAGAGAATGTTTGAAGAGACCAGCTGTGATGGTGTCATGGCAGGCAGAGGCGCCATTTCAAATCCCTGGATATTTAAAGAATTTAAAGAAAAAAGAGACTACAAAGCAACATTTGGCGAAAGAATAGAATTTCTTTTGGAAGAACTAAAATTAATGTGGGAATTTATGGAAAAAGAAAGAGCCTGCAAAGAGATAAAAATGGAAGCAGTCCAGCTTTTCAAAGGCATCCGCGGCAAAGCAAAGTTAAACGAAAGAGTAATGCGAAGCAAAAGCTGTGAGGAGCTGATAAAAGGTTTAGAGGAGTTGCGTCAATATATAAACCGTTAAAACCCGGTAAAGTCTTCTGTGCTTTCATTTTTTACTCCTGAGGTTGGTATTTGTGGGTGTTCCTCGGGAGCTTTTTATCTAATTTCTCAAGCTTACACAAAATATCGTACACTACCGGAGAAAAGGACTAATTGTTAGAGTTATCTAAAAGCAGAAATTTTTATTTACGACTCTATGAAAGTTTAAAATAGTGCGAGTCACATCTTCTATAATATATTAATTTTTAATACTTCCTGACGGGAGACTTGAAATGCCCTGAAAAGTGAAAGGGATTGCAATAAGGACTACTCCTTACCTTTCCACATGACTGTTGGCTAATTCGAATCAACCTGAAGAGTAAAAAGAATGAGGAACATTATAAGGTTACTAATCCTCCAACCTTTTGCCGTTAGTGTCCTGAAAGGTAGAAGAGGGTAGTTCTACGTTTCCCATACCCATTGTTGTTTTTCTTCCGATTCCCGAAAAGGAGGAAAAATTAAAGAGAATATTTAGTTTACGCAAGGTTTCTTTTTTTTCTGTTCTTACATTTATGAAAACTCTACCGTAAAATCCGATTGTTTTTCCATTGGGTAAAAGGGAAAATTTTCTGGTTTTTATCCAGACTCCTCCGATTTGAAGAAGTTTTAATAGCTCTTTAGTAGATATTTCGATTTTGAAAGGGGAGAATTTATTCCACTTCTTCAAAAGATTTTTGAATATTAAAACCGGTTCGGGAAGGGGATAGTCAGAACTTCCTTTTTTGAATGTGGTGGGGGTTTTGAAGTAAAATAGGAAATCCCTGTTCTCTTCAGTATTTCCAATCAGATCCTCATAACTTTTGTGTTCGATGGAGAGTATTTCTTTTTTTCTTATTGCAGTAGAGCCCATGTATAGTTTTTTCTCTCCGAGGATGACTCCCTGAGAAAAATACGGAAATAGAAAGTCATCCAGAAGGGTTACCTTCAGTTTTAACTTTGAAACTTCATTTTCTCCATTCTCTCTAAAAAACTTTTCAAAGCAGATGGTAAAGGGTTTCGTACTTTTTTGAGAGTGAATTTTTTCTGATATATCTTCAGGGAGAATAGAGAAAAAAAGAGCATGCACTCTTTTAGGATATACTTCCTTTATCTTAATGGGCTTTTCAAGATGAAGAATTAAACCGAGTTTTACAGGCATTAAATACTCTCCACACTACAAAATCCGAGGGGAAGTTTCTCCTTCATTGTAAGTTTTCTTGTCTTGTTGGGAATTCCTGATACTCTCGGAGCGGAGAGTTTGAACACTTTTTCAAAGGTTTTCTCATTCTTCTCTTTCAATAAGGCCATTACCGTTGTGAAAAGATAACCTTCATGTTTACCGATTCTTACTACCGACCGCTTTCCTTCTTTTAGCTGGTTGATGAACCTCAATATCTGGTTAGCCCTCTTCTTATTTTTTGTTGAGGAGAGGATTTCGTTATCAGAAACTGGAACAAGGTAAGGATCAAGTTTGATGCACTCTTTCTCAGCTTCTTTCCAGATCTTGATGATTCCTTCTATCGTTGTGTCTTCGTTATTAGAATCTAAAAAGAGAGACTTGATGATATGATGACAATCAAGCACATCAGCGAGCCTCTTTGCGCTGAGAGATAAATTTATATTAAATTCAAACTGTGTTCCCGCTAAGACAACTTCCGAAGGAAACTCTTTTCGTTTCTGGGACGTTATGTAAAAAAGACCAATTTTTTTCACTTTTAGATTTTTCTCAGAAGGCTTAAGAAGATTTGTATCACTTACTCTCAGGAGCTTCATGATATCATACTGCGTGATATCATACTGTACATCTTCTTCCCTTCCTCTAAAAACTATATTCTCTATACGTTTACTGACTGTTTTAAAGTTTTTCTTTTCCTTTGCTTCTTTTAGCATGTTTAGGAGTTTTTCAAAAACTTTTTTGTCTTCTTTTAAAACGTGAAAAAGGAGAGCTCTCCTTATACTTCCCTTAATTTCACTACCCGGAATGTAGATTTTTCCACTGCTTTTTATAAATTCTTCCACCTCCTCTTCTTTTCCAATTTCTGCTCTGATTATGTACTCAGGTTCCTGCTCGAGAATAATTTTCCTGAGAGATGGATTTGTATTGCAAATTTCATTTAAACTGTAGAGTCTTTTATTTGGTAAAGTTTCTCTCTTGAAATAAGAAGCTAACGATTCTAAAAGCTTTCTCTCTTCCGCTTTGCTGATTATTTTCTCAATGCTGTACTTTTTCAGCAGTCCATTTTCAAGAATGTATTCAAATGCAGAATACTTTTCTCCATTACCTATGTGAAGAGGAGTGATCACTTTCAGTCTAACTTTCATCTCCACTCTCCTTAATGTAGATGGGAAATTCAAAACCGTAATGGTAGAGTTCTATCCCTTCAAACGGTTTTATTAAAGCTCCTGCAAATTTACTATCCTCTTTTAGCTTTATTAAACTTCCGGCTTTCAGATAGAAAATTTTCGGTTTCCAGAGGAAATTCTGGCATCCGCTCTCCACTGCTCCTTTATAGGTTTTTATATCGTAAAAGCTCTTTTCATAATCTATTCTGTCTGTAGCAACAACTGGCGAAAGAGTTATGAAGTCTTTTCCATTCCTGTTGATGAGTTTCTCAAACCTCTTTTCTCTCTCTATTTTGAAAGAAAAACTTCCGAATCCTACGCTTCTGTTTCCTCCAATTCCCCAGTCCTGCAAAAGTTTCAAGGGTGGTATTAACACATCGTCGGTAATATTTTCATCTTTGACAGCAACCAAAAAGTAAACATCAGATCTGAAAAAGAGGGATTCTTCAAAGTAAAATTCACCACCTTCCGATGTACTGTTTGTTATTCTGTTCAGTTTTGCATGGGGTAGAGCTAAAGAGGTAAATGGAAAAACTTCTCCAGGTTCCTTTCCCAATGTTAGCATAAGATCCTTATCGTTTTTTATTTCTCCTTCTGACACTTTCATCAGAACATCGAGAGGGACAAAAGAGAGCTTTTTGAATTTCTTGATGAAGTTCCTGAATTCACTCTCTCTGTTTTCTTCATTGCTGCTTAGAAATTTGAGGTCTTCCGCACCAATACGTTCAGGTTTAAGTATCGGCTTGAATACATAGAGTTTCCCATCGACTACCGGCATAGCAGAAGAGATTAAAAGTTCCCCCTCTTTTACCAGTTTGATCAGTTCTGAAACTCTTTTCTCTCCGTAGAGGTATCTTACCGCCCAGCAGAGAGCTCCAAAGATCGTGTGAGAGGAAAGTTCTGATGAGAAATAACTCAGGGGTTTTAAAGTAATCCTGAAAACTTTAAGGTTCTCCATCTTTCAGTCTCCGCTTAACTTACTGCAGATTTTTTGCCAATTCATCTGAAGCTTTTAGTAGAGCATCAGTTTCTCCTTCTGAAAGAATTACTTCTTCCTTCCTATTTTCATAGTACTCTTTGCTTCTAAAAACTACTTTAACTTTCTCAAACTTCACTCTGCCTGAGCCTCTTGAACCTCCTCCTCCGAGATAATCATCCTCAAGAAGGCTGAAACCTTCGTATAGCAAACGGAGAAGCTCGCTATCCTTTTCTGAGAAAATTCTAATAACTATCTTTCCTTCAAATTCTGCTCCCGCTGGTACCCTCTCAAAGTTTCGGGGATTGGCTTTTGAGGTTATCCTGTTGATTGAGTTTTCAAACTTGAGCTCTGTTTCCACTTTTTCGACCGGATAAGCGTCAAAGACACGAATTCTTACAGGTTCGTTGAAGTCTTTATCCGCTGGAGCTCCAAAAAGCTTCTTTATCAGTGGATTGCCAAAAGCAGGTTCTCCAAAAGATTTTGAACTGCTGTCAAAATCCACATCGTTGTATTTGAGTTCCAAGAGGCTTCTCATTTTACCTTTCAAAGAAGAACCGGGAATGTAAGGTTGTTCAGGAAGTACGTTTATCTTTCCACCGAAAGCGGATTTGATGGTAAGGTATTCATTTGAGTTGTCAGAAAGTCTTGCAAGCTTTATTACGGGATTATCCACCCCGCCTATTTCGAAAGAGTCCTTCGAACCTCCTATGTGAAGTCCTGTTAAAGTCTTGAGCCTGTAATGGATGATAACATTTCCTCTAAACTTAAACTCCATAACTACCCCCTGTCACCGTGAAGTTTAGAATAAGCCACTATAGCTGTTATCAGTTTGACCACCATTTTGGCATCTTCCCTATCTCTTTCAGCCTTCTCAAGTAATAAGGTAAAAAGATTAAAGAATTTCCTTGGCATCAATTTCCTACCGGTTGAGTAGGCAAGTTTCGGATAAAGTTCCAGAATTTTTGATCTATAGTCTTCTCCTCTATTTAGTGCATTTTCTATTTCCTTGATCTTGTCAAAAACTTTTCTCAACTGAGTGGATTTGAGATTACTCCTCAATTCCTTAGCTATTTCATCCGCCAGTCCGTTGGGTTTCAGTATTTCTTCATCGGTTAAAATCTGCGTTAGCTTCTTTCCCTTTTCTGCTTTTATTCTTCCTGTTAACTCTTCTATGGCACTCATTTTCTCCCCCTCGTAGCTGTTAAGATATAGTTACAAAGAAACTTTATCTTCCACTTTTCTGCATTGTTGACAAATTCTGTAGCTTCCTCTCTTACTTTTTCATCTTTGATGTTCCTGGCAATGGTGTAGTGCATTAAAGGGTAAAACATCATATTTTTTTTCTCTCCTGCCAGCATCTCTACATAGAGATTGTAAAGCCTGAAAAAAAATCCTCTTGGTATTCTTTCCTCTTCTATATAGGGTACCCACTTCTCTTTACACTTGTTAATCAGGCAATCAGCTGTTTCCCAGCTTAGAACTTCTCCGAATGCTCCTATGGCATTTTTCCCTTTTTCTTTGGCTCTCTTTTCTTCTTTTTTACACATTTCTGCTGCCATTCTGACCGTAAATTTGGGTTTAACGGTAACGAATCCTGCAGAAAGGGAAAGTCCTTTCCTTTTTCCATTTTCATCTTTTTGATAGAAGATGATTTCATTTTTTTTGTTCTCTTTTTTTTAGGAGTTGTGCAATTTCCCTATCTCCATTAAGGGATTTTGCAAAGTTTTCAAACTCTTTGTTAACTTTCACTGCAAACTCTAAAAGCTTGTCCCACGGACCTATTGCAAAAAGGTCATCCCCTCCAGCATAAAGAATGTATATAATTGTATCATCAAGTAGATCAATTTTCTCACTTTCAGGTTTAAAATTGCTCCTTGCAATCTTTGGAACTTCTTCTGAAAAAAATTCGTCTATCTTTTTACTTATCTTTTCTTGAAGTTCCACACTGCGAATTTTTCCAAACAGTAATCCTAAATTGTCAACATCCATAACTAAGTATCCTAACTTATTGTCTCCTTTTGAGTAAAGAGATATTACCTCAAAAGGGGCTACCATTCCTTTTCTCAAATCTGCTATGTCTTCCGATAGTTGATATCTATTTATATCTTCATGTGTCAGATTTCTTTTCAGCAGAGGGACGGTGATCAGAGGTGTTTTATCACTCTCTTTGTTTTTGGACAAAGATAGTGTAAAGCAGGTGTTTCCTATCTTACCTATTTCGAATGTTTCGTTTTCTTCTTCGCCGTCTGTTTTACCGGATGTCTCTATTTTTTTCTCGGTGGTTTTGGGAAGAACTGTTCCAAGTCTTTTTAATGTCCTGCAAAATTCGCAGACGTTCCTATCCTTCTCAAAAAAGGTTCTGCAGACAGCACACCTTTTGTTCTTCCCATTCTTTTCAGGTTTTTCAAGGAAAAGAACGCCCTCTTTATCCTTTGAAAACGCTGAAGCATCGGTAAGGGCTTTTCTAAACTTCCTTTTTTTCCTCATCAACACGTTCATAAAGTTTATTTAAGTTGATCTCTTCATTCTTTTCTTTTAGATACCCAAACGTTATTCCAATTTCTCCATACAGTTTTTTCAGTAGAAACTCTTCTACATTTTTTCTTACATCTTCTAATCTTTCTTTAAACTCTTCTTCTTTTCCTTCTTGTTTGGGAGTAATTTCCATAATGAATCCACCACCGCCGTTAAGTATTGTTTTACACTCCCATTCTTTGTCCATTATGTCTTTAACATATTCAATAATGACATCCGATAATATAGAAATGTAAAAACTTCTTGCTCTTAAAATCTTTGCAACGCCTTCTTCTCCTTCATAGACATTGTATATAAAATTCTGAATGCCGTTTATATCTCCTTTAACAAGATAGCTTTCCATCACCACCTCTCTTTACACAAACGTATGTAGAAATTTTTCAGTTTCTTTTATGTAATCTTTTATTCGCTGAGATAGCTTACCTGCTTTTTTCAGTTTGTCTTTATTTACAAATCCATGTGCCATATTGTTCCTTATTTTATCCACTTCAAGGAGAATTTTCTTGAACTTATGTTCTCCTAATTTAGAAAGTTTTTTTTCATCAAGTTCGCTTCTTGAAACAAGGATATTTCCATATCTTTCTATCTCTTTAGCATTTAGTAACAATCGTTTATAAGCATTTCTTATAGAATATATACTCCCCTTTTTATTTCGAAGAGCCGAAGGTTTAACTATCATCTCTATAATGCATAATAGAGCTTCGGATAAGTTGGTTATAGCATTTAGTTGATAATTTCTTTTATTGTATATACCTGCTAATAACAACCGTTCTTCAGCTTCGCAAGAAGATGTATTTATCCTTTCAATTTCTTCTAAAAAATCAATGGCTTTTTTTATCCCAACTATCGAAAACTTGAGTGATGGGTGCTTACTTAAATTCACTAACTTTCTTTTAAAATCAGATACTTCCTTTTTAATTTCGGGTATATTGTTCTCAAAAAAGAAGTTGGAGAATTTTGCAAGTTCTCTACTTACTTTTC
>NZ_JALVIW010000041.1:0-37219 GCF_027028515.1 Desulfurobacterium sp.
GGAGAAGAAATATCATCGGCAATACCAAAAGAACGATTCTTAATGGCTTCCCGCATTGCAAGAACTGTAATTGAGACAGACTACATAGCAGAGGAAGAGGAAGACTTCAGGGATAAAGTTGACAGATTTATAACCACACCGATTACAGGAATACCAATATTTTTTGCCATAATGGCAGCAGTTTTCAAGTTAACTTTTACATTCAGCACACCGTTTGTTGAGTGGATAGGCCACCTATTTGGCGAAACTCTGCCCGCAATGGTAGAAGCATTCTCCTTTCCTCAAACAATAGAATCACTTTTAAACAACGGTGTATTGGCAGGTGTAGGTTCTGTTTTATCTTTCCTTCCCATTCTTTTTGTCCTATACATACTCCTTTCAATTTTAGAAGATACAGGTTACATGGCAAGAGCAGCAGCACTCTGGGATAACTTTATGAGGCACTTTGGACTGTCAGGTTCTTCCGTTATCCCCCTTATCTTGGGATTCGGCTGTAACGTTCCTGCAATTTATGCAACAAGGGCAATGCGCTCGCCGGTTCACAAGCTTATAACAATGACGATAATTCCGTGGATGTCATGTAGTGCAAGACTCGCCGTTTACAGCGTTTTCATAGCAGCCTTTTTCAGGGACGAACGAACACTTATTGTATTAAGCCTATACACAATAGGCATTATAATGGGACTTATATTTGCAAAGGCTATGTCTATATTTTTGATTGATGAAGGGGAAGGTGAATTTTTCATAGAGCTACCTTCATATAAATTCCCTTCACTAAAAGTGGTTTTTAACCAGACTGTCATTGAGGTAAAGGACTTCCTCTCAAAAGCTGGAACAATTATCCTTTTTGCCTCTCTAATAATATGGGTCCTTGCAAGCTTTCCAGCCGGCGTTAAATACGCCGGCGAACACTCCGTAGCCGGAATGGCAGGAAAATGGCTTTTACCCCTGTTTAAACCGTTAGGGATAAATGACTGGAAACCTGTTGTTGCTCTGATTTTTGGCGCCGTTGCAAAAGAAGTAGTTGTAGGTACAATGGGAACGCTATACGGAAACGCAGAAATGCTGTCAACGGTGCTTAAAACAACGTTTACTCCTGCATCTGCCTTTGCCTACATAGTTTTTGTTCTTCTCTATATCCCATGTATAGCTACAATTTCAGCAATATACCAGGAAAGCGGTTCTAAAAAGTGGGTGGGTTTTATACTAACAGTAGAGCTTGTTGTAGCATGGATTACTGCTTTTGTCTTCTATCACGGAATCAGGCTCTTCGGCGGATAAAATTACTGTAGGGATTTTTTCAGCTTACTAACCTTACCCTCAACCGTTAACTTCGTATCTTTCCTCTCGTCTATTTTTATCGCTGTTATGACCCTTAAAGCGCCTTTCTCAAAAGGCCTTCTATGAATCTCAAGAGCCAATTGAAGCAGCTCCTCAACTTCACCTTGAACGATAACGCCCATCGCAGTAAGCTGAAAATGATAGCCTTTTTCTTTCAAAAACTTATAAGCATAGGAAACGTATTCACTAACACACGGATCTCCCGTACCTACAGGAACAACAGAAATCTCCATAACTGCCATTACTCTTCTTCTCCCTCTTCAAAAAGATACTTTAAAAGTTCTTCAAACTCTGCCTTTTGCTCACTCGTGTAGTGAGGGTTACCGTCAAGGGATATAATAGAAGCTCTCTGAATAACATCTTTCGTCACATATATGGGGGCACCCAGCCTTACAGCAACATTAATTGAATCACTCGGCCTTGCATCTATGTTTATAACTTCACCATCGTAACGTCTAACTACAATGGTGGCAAAGTAGATTCCATTGTCAAAGTCATTAATAATTACCTTCTCCACCTCTCCTCCAAGAGCCTGAATCATGTCACATATAAGGTCGTATGGAAAAGGTCTCGGTGCAACAGCTCCCAAAAGGTGCGTTTCAAGAAGCTCCGCTTCGTATTCACCTATCCAGATAGGTATTGCAAAGTTCTCCTCGACGTTCCCCAAAATAATGATAGGAAGACCGCTCAACCTATCGTGTGTTATTCCTATAACAGACACCTCTACCATCTCTCCACTCCTGCCAGCTGTTTTATTACTTTACCCCTCATGTAAAACGGTGTTGCCTCCTCTATCTCAACGTTTATAAGATTACCAATGAGAGAATCGTTCCTATCCACTATAACTATCTTATTATTCCGCGTCCGTCCTATCATCTTCTCACTGGTTGAAGGACTCAGGCCCTCAACTAAAATTTCCTGAACAGATCCAAGAAGGGCAAGGTTTCTCTCTTCCGCCTGCCTCTTCAGAAGGTTATTTAACTCAGTAAGCCTTCTGTTCTTTTCCTTTTTAGGAACATCATCTTCAAAAGAGAACGCCCGCGTTAAAGGTCTTGGAGAATATTCAAAGACAAAAGCCTGATCAAAAACACAGGTTTCTACAAGAGAAAGCGTTTGTTCAAAGTCTTCAACTGTCTCACCGGGAAATCCAACAATAAAGTCACCTGAAAGTGCTACGTTCGGCACCTCCTCTTTCAGCATCAAAACCTTCTCTATGTACTCTTCCCGGGTGTATCCCCTATTCATCTTCTCAAGAATTTTATTGGAACCACTCTGAGGCGGTAGGTGAACATACTCACAAACCTTCGGAATCTCTTTTATTGCTTTTATAATGGAAATATCAAAACCGGCAGGATGAGAAGTTGTAAACCTCACCCTTTCAATACCTTCAACCTGAGAGACCATGTAGAGTAAATCTGGCAGCCTGACACCGTTGTAATCGTAAAAGTCAACATTCTGACCAAGTAAGTGCACCTCTTTAACACCCTTTTCCGCAAGTCTTTTCACCTCATCTACAACATTTTCAGGCGGTACGCTCCTCTCTCTCCCTCTAACGTATGGAACGATACAGTAGGTACAGAACCTGTTGCAACCACGCTGAACCGTTACGTAAGCAACAAAAGGATTGGTTAAAAGCGGCTCTATTGAAGGAACAATTTCGCCCTCATTTTCAAGGAACGTATCAAGTATTTCTACAGATGGCCTTTCCAGGGCCTCAATGAAATCAAGAATCTTGTGAAAGTTGAATGTGCCCAAAATAATGTCAACATGAGGATATCTATCGAGAATAAATTTCCAGTCCCTTTGAGGAACACAGCCCGTAACAGCTATGACAAGCTCAGGCTTTTCTTTTTTTAATTTTTTAAGTTCACCAATAAAACTGTAAGCCTTGTTATCAGGCTTTGCTCTAACACTACAGGTGTTGACAATGACGATGTCAGCCTCTTTTAAATTTTCCGTCTTCTCGTATCCGGCAGAGGTAAGTATTCCTGCCATCTTTTCCGAATCGTTAACATTCATCTGACAGCCGAAAGTCTTTACAAAAAACCGCTTTCCTTTCATCATCTCTGTCCACACACATTATCAACGTACATATTTTCAGGATAGACGTAAACTTCAACACGCCTGTTGGCTGCCCTTCCATCAACCGTACTATTGGGCGCTATTGGCTTAGAAGATCCACAACCAAAGGCTAAAATTCTATAAGATGGAATACCTAAGCTTTCAAGTTCTTTTTTAACAGCTTCCGCTCTTCTTTCAGTAATAAGATTGTTAAAATCATCAGTCCCCGTGCTATCAGAAAAACCAGCAATAACTAAAAGAGAGTTCTTACCGTTAAAGGACTGTGCAATCGCCTTTATAACAGAATCGTTGACAATCCTATCCCTGTTAAGTTCAAAAATAAGTGAATCCTTAATGATTATTCTCACTCTTTGAGGCTCTTCAACCACCAAAAGGTCACCTTTAATAGACGGTAAATGACCAAACAGCGGTACAGAAGCAATAACCTTTGCTCCGGTTAAATCTCTAAACGCCTTTACTTCGTTTTCAAATATATACTTTGAAACCTCAATCTGAGGCTCCTTTCCTTCAGCTTCTTTCAAAGCTTCCTCTTCACGATTGACAGAAGGAACACTAACCTTAACCTCTGGAACTGCCTTTTTCGGTGGAATTGTAATCGTTACACCCGTGTTAACGACCGTCTGACCACATCCAGAAAGAACAACAATCGTTGAGATAGTGGCCAATAATGGTAAAATTTTTATCCTCACAGACAACCTCCGGTGAGCAAATGCCTGTAATTAATTTAAAACTGTTGGAGGAGGATATCAATGGAAATAAGAAAAATTGCTGAAGAAGCAAAAAAGGTCAGCTATAAACTGACAGGTATATCAACGAACGTGAAAAACAGAACACTGCTCAAAGCAGCGGAACTGATCGATGCAAAGAGAGACCTTATAAAAGCCGAAAATGAAAAAGATCTAAAAGCTGCAGAAGAAAAAGGCCTGTCAAAAGCCATGATTGACAGGCTCCTTTTAAACAAAAAAAGGATAAAAGGGATGATCGACGTCCTCCATGATGTTGCGAAAATGGAAGACCCTGTCGGTTCTGTGATAAAGATGTGGAAGCGCCCAAACGGTATAAAAATAGGGAAAATGAGAGTTCCGTTAGGTGTTGTGGGAATAATATACGAATCAAGGCCAAACGTCACAGTAGAGGCAGCTTCCCTCTGTATAAAAAGTTCAAACGCAATAATCCTGAAGGGCGGTAAAGAGGCGATAAACTCAAACAGGGTACTTGTAAACATCTTAAAGGAAGCTGCTGAATCTGAAGGATTCCCACCTGAGGCAATCCAGTTTGTTGATACAACCGACAGAAGCATCGTTAAAGAGATGGTTCAGTTAGACCAGTTTATAGATGTGATAATCCCGAGAGGCGGTGAAGGATTGATAAGATTTGTTGCAGAAAACTCAAGAATCCCTGTAATAAAACACTACAAGGGTGTCTGCCACGTGTTCGTTGACAAGTTTGCAGACCTTGAGAAAGCGTGGAACATCTGTTTCAATGCAAAGGTTCAAAGACCGGGTGTGTGCAACGCAATGGAAACTATGCTCGTTCACAGCGAAATAGCAGACGGATTTATGCCGGAAATGATAGAAAGGTTTAAAAAGGCCGGCGTTGAACTTAGAGGATGCGAAAGGGCAAGAGCTTACGACCCGGAATACATAAAAGAAGCGACAGAAGAAGACTGGTACGCCGAATACCTTGACCTGATACTTGCCGTCAAAATCGTTGATTCTCTTGAAGAGGCGATAGAACACATAAACACCTACGGCTCTCACCACAGCGACGCCATAGTGACAGAAAACTATACAAACGGCATGAAATTTCTCAACGACATCGATTCTGCTGCCGTTTACATAAACGCCTCAACCCGCTTCACAGATGGAAACGTTTTCGGCCTCGGTGCAGAGATGGGAATCTCTACCGATAAGATACACGTGAGAGGACCTATGGGACTTGAAGACCTTACAATTCCAAAATACATAATCTTTGGCAACGGACAGATAAGGGAGTAACATGAGAGAACAGATTTTCAATTACATATTTCTATTTTTACTGGTAGTGTTTCTGGTAAACATATTTGTCTGGATTCCGGTAACTTTAATAAAGAAGTTTAAAAGTGAGAAAAGATGAAAGCCCTGTTTGGCGGAAGCTTTAACCCGGTTCATATAGGGCATCTCGTCATAGCGCGGGATGTCCTTGAATCCTTTAGCTTCTCGGAAATCGTCTTTGTTCCTGCAAAAATCCAGCCTTTAAAAGGGAAACTGTCAATTCCACCGGAGGTTAGATTAGAACTTTTAGAGTTAGCAGTCAGAGAAATACCCTACTTTAAGGTATGGGATTACGAAATAAAAAAGGAAGGTGTTTCTTACACGATAGATACGCTTAAAGCCTTTAAGCAGAATGAAAAACAACCTCCCGTGTTTATAATGGGCGCCGACTCTTTCCTAACATTTCCAAAATGGAAGGAACCAAAAAAAATCCTTGAAATAGCTAAAATAATCGTGGTCAAAAGGCCTGAATACAACCTTAAAGCAGAAGAAATCCTGAAGCAGTTAAACGTAAAGAAAAAAATACAAGAGGGAACGTTAAAAAAACCTAACGACATCAACTCGGCAGATATCTTCATAATGAACGGAAGACTCATAGAGATAAGCTCAACGGAAGTAAGAAACCGCCTAAAGCAGGGGAGGGACGTCCGCTTTCTCGTTCCGGATACCTGTGCTAAAAAACTGAACGAATTAATAAAAACCGGAAAACTTTTCAACACCTCTCTTAGTTAGCATATCCTCACTTTTCCTCTGAAACACCCCTAGAAACGCCATTTTCTTTCATCAAAGAGGTTGACATTTATTGTAAAATTGCAATATTTATATGAACAGATAGAAACAGGAGGTGAGGTGATGAAAACACCACTTAAAGCGATGCAGTTTATAAAGAAAAATGTTCACTATCTTATAGTAACTGCAATCGTTGCAGGCCTTTTAAACGTTTACTTTACAGGTGGATGGAAAGTGCCAAAAACGGTGATTCTCTCGGTAATGATGTTTCTGGTAATTCTGCCTGTAATGATAAATCTGAAGATAGATGAAGTTTTCAAGCACCTAAAAGAACCAAAGGTGCTCTTTTTAAGCCTTGTAGTAAACTTTACAGTATCTCCGCTTATAGCATACGTTCTGGGAAAAATCTTCTTTGCCAACCACCCTGAACTTTTCGTTGCACTGACAATTCTATCTTTTATCCCGACAAGTGCCATGACGGCAGCATGGACCAGCATTTCAGGTGGCAAAGTCGAAACGGCAATGTTTCTGATTCCTGCCAATCTGCTCTTTGCAGCGTTCGTAGCTGTTCCTTTTATACTTCCAAAGGTAATCGGAAGCCAGATGACAATAAGTTCCTTTACGTTCATCAAAAGCATTCTCATAGTGTTCTTTATACCGCTCCTTGTGGGTCTTGTAATAAGAACACTCCTCATAAGGAAGTTTGGAATTGAAACATTTAACAGAGAAATCAAACCCGAATTGTCTGGAATAAGCAGTATCGGTATTGTTATTCTCTCATTTTTAGTCCTTTCAATGAGCAGAACGAAGCTTCTCTTTTCTCATCCGGACATCGTGCCTGTAATCGTTATTCCGCTTATCATCTACTACATCTCAATGCTGATATTCAGCACCATATATGCAAAGTTCTTAGTCGCAAGGAAGATATTAAAGCCTGAAGAGGCAATCGTTGTTGCTTTTGCATCAGCAGTAAGGCACCTTAACATAACACTTGCAATAATTCTCATAACATTCCCTGTGGACAAGGCAGCTTTGATGGTGCTATTCGTCGTGTTAGGGTTTATCATCCAGATTCCTCTCCTTGGATTCTACGTCCAGCACTACGCAAAAGATTTCGTGGCAAACCACCAGGAAAGAGAACTGCAAAAGGCCACAGCTTAAACCAGGCGGGGAAATCCCCGCCTTTTATTAAACAAGCTCAAGCTTTTTCTCTCTTAAAATTTTCTTCACTTCTTCTTCCAAAGCGTCATATTCATTCTCAACCTTTCCATCCAAAATTCTGTGCTTTAATTCCGTCAGCACCTCCTTAAAAACAGGGCCCGGTTTTAACCCCATCTCTTTAAGGTCATTTCCTGTTATGGCAAGTTTTAAATCTCTCCACTCTTTAAGATACTGCAACAACCTGTGCTTTAATTCCTCTTTCGTAGTTCTTGCAGCGACATAGAGAATCATTTCCTCTTTTTCTCTTTTCAATGTCTCGAAAAGCTCACTGTTGGTAAAACTGCCTTTCTCAAGTTTTGTCGTAAGCTGCTTTCCGCGATATATGAGATTTTTAATGAGATTTGCCTCATCTTCCGGAACAGAAAAATCCTTCAAAAGCCTGTCTATCTCCTCTGCAGGAAGACTTTCAAAGAAAGCGGCAAAGTAAAGAATCGGATAATCGACCCTGCTTCTGCTGAAAGTCAACCTGTGCCAATTAATTATCTTCCTTATCCTATCGAAAAAGTCCCTCTTTTTTTTGTTCCATATAAACCGCGGGCTAAAAGCCTTAAGTATTCCATATTCTTCCATTCGGTTTACAATCCTCAGCGGATTATCCTCTTCAAAAATATGTTTAAGCTCAAGGTAAACCCTTTTCCCTTCAACCGTTCTAAAGAGATTTTTCTGAACAGCAATCTTTAAAAGCTTCTCGGTATGTTTTCCTATATCAAAGCGATAACGAACGGCAAATCGCAAAGCCCTCAAAATCCTTGTAGGATCCTCAACAAAACTTAAAGCGTGAAGAACCCTTATCTTCTTTTCCTTTATGTCCTTCAAACCATTAAAGAAATCTACCAGCTTCCCGAATTCCCTGCCGTTAAGCTTAACGGCAAGTGTATTAATGGTGAAATCCCTCCGGAAAAGATCCTTTTTCAAAGGTGCCGTATCCACCTCTGGAAGAGCACCGGGTGCACGATAAATCTCCGTCCTTGCAGAGGCAAAATCCACCTTAAAGCCATCTAAAAGCGTAACCGTAGCCGTTTTGAACTTATCAAAAACGTGAACTTTTCCTCCCACCTCCTTAGCAAACGCCTTTGCCAGCTTTGTTGCATCGCCCTCAACGACAATATCAACATCAAGGTTTTTTCTTCCTATAATTAAATCTCTGACAAAGCCACCTATAACGTAAGCACTTATACCTTTTTCCGTTGCAACTTCACCAACCTTCTTCAAAAGTTCATAAACCTTTCCCGGAAGCCTTTCCTTTAACATCTGTTTCACATTTTTAAAGTGAGGCGAAGATGAACGCCTCATATAAAACTTTTCCGACTCATCTATCTCATCACGATAAAGATTCGTTAGAACATCCGTTCTCGTTATGACACCGACCACTTTACCCCTGTCTATGACAGGAACAAGCGTCTGCTGGTTTGAAACTATAATCTCCTCAATTTCACTTACAGGTGTATCCGGAAAAACGCAAGAAAACTCTCTCTCCATTACCGTTGAAACAGGTTCATCGTCCATTCCCATGTAATATGCTTTATCGGTTAAGCTCCTGTTTATGATACCTACAAGCATCCCCCTATCATCAAGGACAGGCGCAGCGTTTATTCCCTGCTTCATAAGAAACGAAAGACACTCTTTTACGGTCATATCCTTTTTAACAGTTTGTGCCGGTGAAGACATAATGTCTCCCGCCACCTTTGCCGGATAAACAATATCTTTAAGCACTTCTATCACTTTCTCTTTCACTTCGTAAACCGTCTTATCCCGAATTACTGCCGAAGCTGCCTCCGAATGCCCTCCACCGCCAAGTTTCTCTGCAAGTCTTGACACATCCACAAGGGGCGTTTTTGACCGACCTATTACAAATACTGTCCCTTCAACACCTGCCACGGCTATCAAGGCAGGATAGTTGTTGATGTCAAGCAGTTTACTGACGAGGTGGGCAATATCTCCCACGTATTTATCAAACTGCACAGTGGTAAGAGCTATCCTGTTACCGTTAATCTCAAGAATTTCAACGTTATCCTTTAAAACCTTCAAAATATCAATCTCTTCCGGTGAAAACTCCCTTGGAAGGTAGTGTTTTATTATTTCCGGATTGGCGCCGATTGAAAAGAGATAACCGGCCGCTATGTGATCAAGGGAGGACGTGCCTGGAAAAAGAAAACTTCCCGTATCAGAATAGATTCCTAAAGCCATTATTGAAGCTTCAAGTGGCGAAGGGATTATTCCCTTACCCTTTAGAATCATAGTAAGAAGGGAAGTTACCGCTCCAGTTTCCTTAAAGTAAAGCCTTACGTTTTTAAACCCTGAAGTTTCCCGTGTGTGGTGGTCATAAATAATCACGGGAACATCTTTCCCCGCTATTTTATCCTTAACCACTTCAGGTATTCTCTCTATGTCCGACGTGTCAACGACAATCAGCTTTTCTATTTCACCGTTAAAACCTGTCTCATCAACGTAATCAAGCAGTTTCGGATTCTCTTCAAGAACCTTAATAACATCTTTACCTTTCGTCCCCGGAAGGACGACAACCGCATCAGGATAAAGTTTCCTAACTGCAATGACAGCTCCAAGAGCATCAAGATCCATATTCTTATGAGCAGTTATAACGATAGCCATATTTCCCCTTTATTCACACGCTGCTTTATAGGTATAATTTAACTCATCATCTTCTATTTTAAACTACGGGGCAAACTATGTTCGTAACAATAAGAAAATTTACAAAAAGTAAACTTAAAGAGTTCTTGCTTACCATCGGAAACACACCTGAAGGTGCCGACATTCTCTCAAAAAAGGGCATTCTATATACGTTTGTAATAGAAGGAATAGACACAAGGGCAGCCAACATTCTAAAGCAGGACGCAATAGCTTCAGGAGGCGACTGCGCCCTACCAAGAGAAGCTTCTTCTTTCACATGTAAAACGTGCACAGCTGTCCTTATCGGTTCTCTCAGAACTATTGAAAAACTCCTTGAAAGAATGAAAAAGCAACCTTTCGGACTTAAAAAACTTGCTGACGAAATAAAGAGGCTGATAGAGGCCGATTCCAACACAAGGTTTGAGCTTAAAGCAAACGGAAAAACGCTTTCTCTTGAAAAGCCTACAATCATGGGCATTTTGAACACGACCCCCGATTCCTTTTCTGACGGCGGGAAGTGGACAACCGTCGATAGAGCCCTGAAGCACGCGGAGGAAATGATAGAAGACGGAGCGTCAATAATTGACGTTGGCGGTGAATCTACAAGACCTGGCGCCGAACCTGTCCCACTTGAAGAAGAGATGAGAAGAGTTGTTCCAGTGATAGAAGCAATAAGAAAAGAGTTTCCGAGCGTTTTTATATCCGTTGACACTTACAAATCAAAAGTAGCGGAGGAAGCCTTAAACGCAGGTGCCGACATAATAAACGACATAAGCGGTTTCCACTTTGACAACAGAATGGCAGAACTGGTAGCTGAAAGAAACGTCCCGGCCGTTCTCATGCATATAAAAGGAACACCGAGAGACATGCAGAAAAACCCCTACTACGAAGACGTAATAAAAGAGTTATGCCAATACTTTGAAGAGACCATAAAAGAAGCTAAAGAGAAAGGGGTTAAAAAGGAACAGATAATCATAGACCCGGGAATAGGTTTTGGGAAGCGGCTTGAAGATAACCTTACAATTCTTAAAAGGATTAACGAATTCAAAAGGTTTGGCGTTCCAATTCTGCTTGGCACTTCAAGAAAAAGTTTCATAAAAATGGTAACAGGCGAAGAAAATCCGGAAAAAAGAGTCGCCGGCTCTTTAGCATCAATAGTTAAAGGCGTTTTAAACGGTGTGAAAATTGTAAGAGTTCACGATGTAAAAGAGACGAAGCAGTTTTTAGACATACTACTTGCCATAGAGGACGCTTAAATGCTAAACATTCTACCTCAAATAACAATCAGGGACCTGATAGATATAGGACTTGTCTCTTTCCTTATATACAGAGTTTTAATCTATCTATCCAAAACGCGGGCGATACAGATCCTCTTTGGAATAATGACAATCGTTATGTTAAGCGTCCTGGCAAGAATCCTCGACCTCTACACTCTCTCTTTCCTCTTGAACAATGTTCTAACCATCGGAATATTTGCCCTCATCGTGATATTCCAGCCTGAAATAAGAAAACTGCTTGCAAGACTTGGCGAAGGGCAGATGGGACTGTTTGCCCAGAGATACGAAGCAGAAAAGGTCATTGACGAAATTGTCAGGGCTTCTGCCACCATGTCAGAGGACAAAATAGGAGCGCTAATAGTCATTGAAAGAGACGTAAAGACGGACAGCTACGCAGAAGCCGGAACAGAAATTGACGGTGAGGTATCAAAAGAACTGCTAATAACGATATTCTGGCCGGGAACGCCGCTACATGACGGCGCAGTCATTGTAAGGGAAGACAGGATAAAAAAGGCCGGCGTCTTTTTACCATTAACGTTAAACACCAAACTTCCACAGGTGGTGGGAACAAGGCACAGAGCAGCTATGGGAATAACGGAAGAGACCGATGCAATAGCCGTTATCGTTTCTGAAGAAACGGGAAACATATCAATAGCTTACCATGGAAAACTGATTAAAAACCTTGAACCCCAGAGGTTGAAAAGAATCTTGAAGTCACTTCTTGTAAAAGAGATAGAAACGAAAAATGCGCTGAAAGAACTACTTACCACTTTTTTGAAGGGCGAAAATGCTGAAAAAGATAGTTGATACAATATTTAAAAACTTTCACTACAAACTGCTGGCAGTGATATTCTCTTTTCTGCTGTGGTTCTTAGCTGCCAAGCAGGAATTCATCGTTTTAACTGTAAAACTGCCCGTAAAAATAATAACACCGGCAACCGTAAATGTGGCAAGCTACAAACCGGAAAAATTAACAGTCGAAGTTGAGGGAACAAAAAAATCCATAGAATTTATTAAAAAAGAGGGAGAACTCTACATAAACCTACCCGCTCATTTCACTAAAGATAACGGAACGATAACCTTACCCGTTAACCTTTCAATGTTAACACTTAAACCGCAACTTCCGGACATCTCTATCAGAAGTGTTAAAACAAAAACCATTACATTAAAACTTGAAAAAGTCATAGAAAAACTTACTCCGGTAAAAGTTGTCCTAACTGGCAAAAACAGACACAAATTCAAAGCCAAAATAGTAACACCCAACTACGTAACCGTTTACGTGCCTCAATCAAAAGCGGCAGAAGTAAAATTGGTAAAAACAGAACCCATAAACACGGACAACCTGAAAACAAGCGCAACCATTTACGCTAAAATAGAATCCCCTTACAGAACTTTCCCGGAAAGCGTGAAAGTGAAGCTGATCAGGAGGTAATAATGCCGAAGAAGAAACTCTTTGGAACTGATGGTATCCGCGGCGTGGCAAACGAATTTCCTTTAACCTGTGAAATGACGCAAAAAATCGGCGTGGCAGCAGGATGCTACCTTAAAGCCAAGTATCCCGACAAAAAACATACAGTTGTGATTGGAAAAGACACCCGCGCCTCTTCTGATATGATAATTTCAGCCCTCATATCAGGACTGACCGCTACAGGCATTGACGTTACGTATCTTGGAACGACAACAACACCTTCTATTTCATACATGGTGAAAAACTTTTCCCTATCAATGGGCATTATGGTCTCTGCATCCCACAACCCCGCAGAGTACAACGGTATAAAGTTCTTTAATCGGGAAGGAAAAAAGTTTTCAGAGATGGAAGAGGCCTCCCTCGAGCTTGTAATATTCAACAAGTACGAACTTCCAAAAGCATCAGCTCTTGAAATAGGCAGAATCTTTGATGGAAGAGGACTTCTTGAAAGCTACGCAAAATTCCTTGAAGAAGCCGGAACATACCTTGCAGGACTTAGAATAGCCCTTGACTGTGCCAACGGTGCAGCCTACATGATAGCACCGGAAGTTTTTAAAGCTTTAGGCGCAAAAGTGTTCATTTACAACGCAGAACCTGACGGCCTCAATATAAACAGAAACTGCGGCGCTACACATCCTGAATTTCTCGCAGAAAAGGTAAAAGAGATAAAAGCAGATGTCGGATTTGCCTTTGACGGCGACGCTGACAGGTGTGTTGCAGTTGACGAAAAAGGAAACATTATAGACGGCGATGAAATAATAGCCCTTCTATCTGATTACTTTGGTGAATCAGAACCTGTTGTTGCAACGGTTATGAGCAATCTTGGACTTGAAAAATATATAAGGTCGAAAGGCATAGAGTTTTACAGAACACCTGTTGGCGACAGACACGTATCGGAAAAGATGGAAGAAGTAGGCGCTATCATAGGTGGTGAACAGTCCGGCCACATAATAATAAAAAGGTTCATGGAAACAGGCGACGGTGTTCTGACAGCAATCCTTCTTGCCTCAATTCTTAAAAAGAGCGGCAAAACGTTCAGTGAACTTACAAACGTGTTTAAAAAGTATCCCCAAAAGCTTGTAAACCTTAAAGTTAAAGAGAAAAAACCTATAGACAGGTTAGAAGAGGTCAAAAAGGCAATCGCCGATGCAGAACTTACACTTGAAGACAGGGGAAGGATCCTTGTAAGGTATTCGGGAACGGAACCTCTGGTCAGAATAATGGTGGAAGCCGAAAGTGAAGACCTGATAGAAAAAACCATTTCAACAATTGAAGAAGCATTTAAAAGAGAGGGCATTGTTGAAGAATAAACCTCCAAGACTTAAAAAATCCCTCGGACAGCACTTTTTAAAAGATAGAAACATCATAAAAAAGATAGTTGATGCCGCCGGGATAGAAACGGACGATACGGTCGTTGAAATAGGTCCCGGCGGCGGTGCCTTAACGGAAGAGATTTTAGAAAGAAACCCCCAATCCCTCGTATGCGTTGAAATAGACCCTGAAATGGTGGAATTTTTAAAAGAGAAGTTCAAAACCCGTAAAAACTTCACAATTTTAAACGAAGATGCAAAAAAATTTGACCTGTCACAGGTGGGAAGCAACCTGAAAGTTTTAGGCAACCTTCCCTACAATGTTTCCACCGCAATAATAAGAAACCTTTTAAACTACATTGACAGCGTTCAGACAGTCATATTTATGACTCAAAAAGAGGTGGCACAAAGGCTAACCAGCACCGTGGGAAAAGATTACGGCTACCTGCCGGCGCTGCTTCAAAACTTTTTCAAAATAGAGAAACTTTTTGACGTCCCGCCTGGTGCCTTTGTTCCGCCGCCTAAAGTCTGGTCAACCGTTTTTAAGATGACCCCTTTAGGTTTTAGAATGGAAGAAAAAGAACTTAAAAAATTTGAAAGCTTTTTGAAAAAAGCCTTCTCAAACAGGCGGAAAAAGCTGAAAAACAACATAGGAAAACCGCCTTCAGCAGAATTGGAAGAGATGTTCCAAAAGAGAGCCGAAGAGATACCGCCAACTGAAATGCTGTCTCTTTTCAGAAAAATCCGGCAAATAGCACCGAAACAAAATTTTTAGTAAAATCAATTTATGGTTTCCAACGTTAAAAGCTACACGCTAATAGGTGTTAATGCAGTTGAGGTTCTGGTTCAGGTTGATGCCGGCAGAGGTATGCCGGGCACCATCGTTGTTGGACTTCCGGATTCTGCCGTAAAAGAAAGCAGAGAAAGGGTAAAAGCGGCAATCGTAAATTCGGGCTATCCCTTTCCTGCAAAGAAAATAGTGATAAATCTTGCGCCGGCAGATGTCAAAAAAGAGGGAACGATATACGACCTTCCCATATCAATCGGCATATTGGTGGCACAGAGCATCGTTTCAGGCGAAAGGCTAAACGAATATCTGATAGCCGGCGAACTTGGTCTCAAAGGTGAGATAAGAAAAGTAAAAGGTGCCCTTGCTGCAGCTATACTTGCAAAAAAGAAAGGTTACAGAGGGATAATTTTACCTTCAGAAAACGCTGAAGAGGCTTCTTTAATAAGCGGCATTGAAATAATCCCGATTAAGCACCTTTCAGAAGCAGTTGCCTTTTTAAACGGCGACATCAAAATAGAACCTGTTAAAAAAAACTTAACAGAAAATAACTTCAGCTTTACCGTTGACATGTCAGACATTGCCGGCCAGTATCACGCCAAAAGAGCCGTTGAAATAGCGGCAGCCGGCGGGCACAACATACTTTTCGTAGGACCGCCGGGCTCAGGAAAAACAATGCTTTCAAGGAGAATCCCGACAATACTGCCGCCAATGACAGAAAAGGAAATCATAGAAACGACACAGATATACAGTGCCGCAGGAATGTTAAGCGGCATAATAACGAAAAGACCCTACCGTGCGCCGCATCATACCGTATCAGATGTAGCACTGATAGGTGGGGGAAGCAGTATCAGACCCGGCGAGGCGAGCCTTGCCCACAACGGCGTTCTCTTTCTTGATGAATTTCCAGAGTTTAAACGTTCTGCCCTTGAAGCCTTGAGACAACCGATAGAAGACGGAGAAGTTACAATCTCAAGAATTTCAGGAAGCGTAACCTTCCCGGCAAAATTCATGCTTGTAGCAGCCATGAATCCCTGTCCCTGCGGTTTTTACGGATTTGAAGACGGTGTTCACTACTGTACATGTTCACCTGCCCAGGTTAAACGCTACCGTTCAAAGGTTTCAGGACCGATACTTGACAGGATAGACATTCACGTATCTTTACCTGCCGTAAAGCCCGAAGAGCTTGCAAAGATGGAAAAGGGCGAATCCTCTGAAAAAATCAGAGAAAGAGTCACAAAAGCCCACGAAAGGCAAAAAGAGAGATTTAAAGGACTGCCGTTTTCGTTCAACGGAAAGATGGACTCAAAAGCCATAAAAAAATTCTGTAAACTTACAGATAAGGCGGAAGAGATACTAAACCGCGCCGTTAAAACCTATGCACTATCTGCGAGAGCTTACAATAGAATCCTAAAACTCTCGTTAACAATAGCAGACCTTGATGAATCAGATATAATCCAGCCAAAACACATCATTGAAGCTCTGGGATTTAGAGAAAACATCTCGGCAAACTAAAAATGATAGAGATAAAAAAGAGACCCAAAGATTTTATAGTCATTGAAGAAGCTTCTTTTGAAATAGATGAAAACGGAACACACTTTTTATACCTTTTAACAAAGAAAAACCTCACAACGAGAGAGCTTGCATCCCTTTTAGGCTTTTCCTACGCAGGACTCAAAGACAAAACAGCCGTGACAGTTCAGCACGTTTCATTCCCGGAATTTAAAGGCAACTATGTAAGAGAAAATTTAAAAGACGGTGCTTATTTTCTGAAATTTATCGGAAAAATCCCAAAGAAAATAAAAATCGGACACCTGAAGGGAAACCGATTTTACATAAAATTGCACGGGCAAAAGGTTAAACCTGCCAATTACTTCATAAACTTTTACGGAATCCAGAGATTAAAGGGAAACGTTTATAAAGGGGAAAAACTTTTTAAAAAGCTTATGGAAAAACCAGGAAAGCTAAAGTGGCGGGAAAATTTTTTAATAGATGCCTTTCTCTCATTCTTGTGGAATGAAACGCTAAAACTTTACTTATCCGAAACGGTGGAAGGAAAATTTAAAAACTGTGAAGGTTTCCGCTTTTTTATACCTTCAGAATCTCTTGAAAAAATCAGAGAAAAAGTCCCAAAATTCTGGACAATTGCAGGTTATAAAAAGACTACAGGGAAAGTCTGCCCTTCTACAAAAAAGTGCTGTCAGAGAAAGATATCTCAATGGACGATTTCATCAGAACTTTAAAGAATTTGAGAATCAAAGGTGATTTCAGGAAAACTTACCTTCCGGTTAAAGCAGAAATTAAAAACGACTTTATATCTTTTTCCCTTCCGAAAGGCGCCTACGCAACAGTTTATCTAATTTTTTGTGATTTCAGATAAGGGGAAACCTTCCCCTGTAAATCAGCCTCAGCCAAACGGTGAACAGATATTGATGATGTTTATCACCTCAACATCATCAGAACCGCATTCGGGACACTTAACATCAAGAACCTGAAGCGGTGCAAAGATTTCAACTTCAAACTCTTTCCCGCACTCATTACACTTAAAAACGTAAATCTGCATTCTTCCTCCTGCAAAACAGAAAAACAAAAACATATTCTTTCAATTGTATCTGTAAATATATGACAAATACAATGTTAATGGAAGCATCTACGCCGTTTTTCTCTTCCTGACTTCAACATTTACTTCTTTCAGAGAAATCAAAACGCCTGCTGACACAATCAGAACAGCGCCCAAAATCTGACGCTCCGTCGGAACTTGAGAGAGGAAAATATAGGCAAGAATAACGGCAAAAACGATATCAAGATACTGCAGGATAGAAGCAAACGAAACTTTAATGTAATTAAGAGAATCATACCAGAGGAACAGGGCAAGTGACGTGTGAACAACACCTGCAAAAAGAGTAACCAAAAAACCGTTCACGGTAAAATGCCAGTCAGCTAAAAACAGAAAAGGAAGGGTAATAAAAATTGATATAAGTACCTGCCAGGCGGTAACTGTAACTGCTTTATGGTGAATTGTGGAAACCTTTGAGAAAAACCCGAGAAGCCCGTAACTGACAGCGGCAAGCAGTGCAATAAGTGCACCTTTATCTATATTAAATCCGCCGCTGCTGACAGCGACACCGGCAAAGGCTAAAAAGATAGAAAGCACTGTAAAAACATTCATCTTCTCTTTCAAAAATAGAACCGCTAAAAGAATGGAAATAACAGGACCTGCATAGTAGATGGTTACAACGGTTGCAACATCTGTAACCTTAACTGCCCAGAAAAAGAAAATCCAGTTAACGCCGAGCATAACACCGCTTAAAAGCAGAGGCCAGAACGGTTTAAGACTGAAAAAACTTTTCAGAGAATCCTTTTTAACTGCAAAGTAAAAGACAAACGGAAAGGCAAAGAGAACTCTAAAAAACACGAAAACCCCGCTCGGCAGTCCTGACCATATGCCCATCAGAGGAACGCTACCCCATATAGAAGTAGCACCTAACATTTCAAGCAAACCCTTCACTTTCATTTAATCACCAGTGAGAATTTTCAAATTATTTAAACACTTCTTACAAAACACATCAAACAAAACACATCAACCCCTCACGCTTATCAGGGCATTTCAACGTTATATTTGCCGGAAGAATTCTCTGGCTTAATTATGAATGGTCGCAATCCCTCTATTTTATCTTTATCAGGGCATTTCAACGAAAGTTATAGTTCTGCGTGAATCCACATTAGAAGAGTCGCAATCCCTCACATTTATCAGGGCATTTCAACTGCACCGAATTTCAGCCGTTGACTCTCTATCTCTTCAGAACTTAAGTTCTTTACGATAAACTAATAAACCTTGCAGCACAACCACTCTGAACATACAACTTTTTAAGAGGTTTTCGCCTATTCAGATGTAAAAGACCTTGCCGGAAATTATTATACTATTTCAGCTCAACAATCGTAACACCGTCGCCGCCTTCTTCTATTCTTCCACCGCGGAAAGATTTAACATAGGGTGAATCTTTTAGATATGTCCTGACAAGCCGCTTTAAAATACCTGTTCCGTGACCGTGAACGATTTTTACCCTGTGAAATCCCGCAAGTTTTGCATCATCAAGGAATTTTTCAACAGCATCAAGTGCCTCATCGCCTCTCATTCCAAGCAGTTTAATTTCAGGGAAAAAGTTTTGAGGCACCTTTGCGTCTATCCTTATTTTTTTCTCTTCGGCAACGGTTTCAATAACAGGCTCAAGCTGATTTAACTTCATATCTATTTTTAAAGCACCTATCGCAACCTTTGCTATACCTCTTTCTGTATCAACAGTTATAACTGTTCCTTTTCTTCCTGTTTTCTTGATCTTTACAATCATGCCGGGCTTTATTTCCGCGGCAGCTCTTTTTATCTCTTTTTCTTCCGCCGCTTCCACTTTCTTTTTAGCTTCCTGTATCAGCGCCCTTACCTTTTTCCTGAGCCTTTCGTCCTGAATTTCAGAAAGAAGCTTTTCACTCTTTTCTCTAAATTCCCTTATGTAAGCCTGAAGGTTCTCAACACCTCTCTCTTTTAAAAGTTCTTTTTCTTTTTCAAGCTTTTCTCTTTCTCTTTCAAGCTCTTCTTTTAATTTTGCAACCTCTTCCCTTTCATTTTGAAGGGCTCTATATTCAGACTCGAGGGCTGCAACAATCTCAGATGCAATCCTATCCTCTGAAGATAGAAGCTTCTGCGCTTTTTCTATAACAGCATCAGGCATTCCGTAACGTTTCGCTATGATAAATGCGTAGCTTCTGCCTATGACACCGTAAGCAAGGCGGTATAGAGGTTTCAAACTCTTTTCATCAAAGAGAACAGATGCAACCTCATAATAATCGTCCTTATAAGCGTAAAGTTTTATCGGCGTAAAGTGGGTCGTTATGATTGAAACGGCGCCTTTTTCTTTTAAGTATTCAAGTATCGCAACACCAAGGCTTGAACCTTCTACCGGATCTGTTCCGGCACCGAGCTCATCAAGAAGAACGAGGGTATCTTTATCAGCCTCGCTAAGAATCTCAGAAATGTTCTTAACATGGGCACTGAAAGTGCTCAAACTCTGTTCAATGCTCTGTTCGTCGCCTATGTCTGCCCTTACTTTTTTAAAAATACGGATTTTACTGCCTTCCGCAGCAGGTATGAGAAATCCCGATTGAAACATCAAAACGGAAAGCCCCAGAGTCTTGAGTATTACCGTTTTACCGCCGGTATTGGGACCTGTAATGACAAGGCCTTTTTCAACCTTTACATCAACAGGAATAACTTCTTTCTGTGAAAGGACGAGAAGCGGATGTCTTGCATCTTTAAGTTCTATCCTGTCCGAAATCTCAGGAAGCGTGCCTTTCAATCTGCGGCTCATCTCAGCAGTTGCGTACCGTCTATCAAGTTCAACAAGTGTGGAAAAAGCCGCAGAAATGCGGAATCTGTTTTCCCTTATCTTCTTGCTTATGTAGGCAAGAATCCTCTTTATCTCTTTTTCCTCTTCCGCTGCAAGCTCCCTCAACCTGTTGTTATCGTCAACAACAAAGGCAGGTTCAACATAGACAGTCTGTCCCGATATCGAACGATCGTGAACGATGCCTGAAAACCGCTTTTTGTAACTGTTTTTGGCAAGGACAACGTATCTACCGTTCCTTATCGTTATAATCTGGTCGGGACATATATCTTCGTTCCTTCTAACAAGGGATTCAAGACGTTTCTTTATGCTGTCGGCTATCTGTCTCTTTTTCTCCCTTATCATTCTAAGGTTAGAAGAAGCAGTATCAAGAATCTCACCGCTTTCGTCAATGGAAGTGTCAATAAGTTCTCTCAATTCAAGAAAACTTGAGAGAGAACCAGAAAAAGCTGAAAGCCTCGGAAACCTTTCTCTTATGTCGTTAAGAAACTTCTTTACAATCTTTGACTGGCAGCAGACAGTGTAAACAGACAGGATTTCCGGAATTGAAAATACTGCGCCTTCAACCTTTGCCTTTTTTATAACCGATGAAATATCGGGAAAAGCTTCAAAGGGAAAAGACCTTTCTGTTAAAAGCCTTACAAATTCAAATGTAATAAGTGTCTCTTCCGTTATCTCCGAAACATCGGTGGAAGGTGTAATAGAGAGAACAGCCCTTCTGCCCGGTTCACTTCGGGCAAGGGAGGCAGTTTTCTCAAGAAGAGTATCAAAATCAAGGTGGCGCCACACTCCTTTGAACATTATTATGAATACCCCCTCCAATAGACCAAAGGAGTGCCAGCGCCACGATTATAAGCCATGGTAATTAACCTTCTCCTGAGAGAAGTTCTCTTGCAATCCTGTTAACAACAGAACCGTCAGCCTTTCCTTTTACCTTTGGCATTACAACCTTCATAACCTTACCTAAATCCTTCGGTGAAGAAGCTCCCGTTCCAGCTATGGCTTCCTCAACTATCCTGCGAATCTCATCTTCACTCATCTGCTCTGGAAGGTAAGACTCAACAATGGCAAGCTCTGCCTTTTCCTTCTCTACGAGATCCTGCCTGCCACCTTTTTCGTAGAGTTCTATGGACTCACGTCTCTGCTTTGCGTACTTTTGAAGCAGAGAAACAATCTCTTCGTCTGTAAGTTCGCCGCGCTTGTCTATCTCAGCGTTTTTTATAAGAGAGTTTATCATTCTTATGGTGCTGAGTTTAACCTTATCCCTGGCCTTCATGGCCTCTTTCATGTCTTTAATGAGTCTCTCTTTTAATCCCATCAGTAATGCCTCTTAAACAATTACTTTTTCTTCTTCTTACCTCTTGGCGGAAGAAGACCGCGCTTCTTGAGAGCCTTGATAAGACGCTTTCTTGCAGCCATAGCCTTTCTCTTTCTCTTTTCACTTGGCTTCTCGTAGTATTCTCTCCTCTTAATCTCAGTAAGAATACCCTCCTTTTCGCACAGCTTCTTGAATCTCTTTAGCGCCTTCTCAAATGGCTCTCCGTCACGGACGTAAATTGTTGCCATTAAGCATCGCCTCCTTTGGTGGTAATTTTGCTACTGCCATTATATTACCACGATTACCGATTTGCAACTGTTTTCAAAAGCTTCAGAGTGAAGATTAGAAAATTTTCAAAAGGAAAATGGTCACTTGTGCAACTTTCTCTTCCCATTCGAATCTCTAACAGTTACACCTTCAGCGTCAAGGAGTTCAAGGAATGGAATGGCGTGTTTCCTTGAAAGGTTAAAGAGATTTTTAAAATCGCCAACTGTTATTTCACCTTTCTCCTTCAAAAGATTAACTGTCTTCTCTTTAATCTCTTTAAACATCTCCGGTAAAAGCAGAAAATCTCCTGCCGTCCTGTAACCTTCCCTCTTTAAAAATGATAAAAGCATGTAAAACTCATCGGATGGTACGTTTAACTTTTCCTTTAAAGTGCTCAGAGTAGGCACTGACAGGCCGCTCTTTTCAAGTTCTGCATCTATGTCCTCTTTTAGTTTTGAAAATTTTTCATCAAGGTGAGGGCTGAAATCTTCTAACTTTATAACTTTTCCGTTCTCTTCAAGTCCTGCTGAGGAAATAATATTTAAAAAGAGTTCATCTCCCACGTTCAAAAGGCTCTTCAGTGTCTCTCTATTTATTCCGTCTGCAACAGGATACTCTTCGTGATAGTCAGCAACAAGTTCTAAAGCCCTGTTTACCAGCAATTTAAAAGTTTCAACCGTGTAGATAAGCCCATCTGCAACGATAACTTTTCCTTCTTTTTTAAACTTTTCAACAAGTGTTTTCGCTTCATCTAAAGAAAGATTTAACAGCTGAGGTAAAAGCTTAATTTCAAGAGGTTCAAACTCCCCAACAAATTCCATGAACGCCGATTCCTTCCCTTTATAAAGGGCATTCAGCTTCTCTATAAACTTGTCTGCAAACTTTTTACGATAACGTCTCGTTTCAAGAGGATGAAGAATCGTACCGCCACCTATAACCCTGCCCGGTGAAATCGTCCTGACAACAAAGTTATCGCCGTAAACCGGATAAATATCCCTGTCAAAAATCACCTGTGCAAAGCAGGTTTCACCGGGATTTAAAATGTCCCTATCTACAAGGACAATTTCCGCCTCAGCCATAAGGGTAAGGTAGTGGAAGTGAACCTTCTGCCTCTTTTTAACCGCAGGTGCAGATTTTGAAAGTGTAAAAGTTACATCAACAATCCTTGAAGACCTTAAAGTTCCAGGTACCGTTAAGATATCACCTCTGTGAACCTTTTCTTTCGGCACTGTTAAATTTGCAGCTGTCCGCTGCCCTGGAAAAGCTTTATCTACGTCTTTACCTGCCGTCTGAAGATTCTTTATTTTCGTCTCTATTTTAGAAGGCAGAATCTCAACCGTATCGCCCTTTGAAAGTTCACCATCCGAAAGCGTGCCTGTAACGACAGTGCCAAAACCCTTTACAGTAAAAACTCTATCAACAGGCAGGCGGGGAAAGCTTCTTCCTTTCCGTACATCAAGAGATTCAACTAACTTTTTCAGTTCATCCTTTAAAACATCAAAACCTGCACCGGTTTTTGAAGAAACCTTTACAAAAGGTGCATTTTCAAGGAAAGTCTCTTTCAGAAAATCCCTGACATCTTCTTCAACAAGCTCAAGCCACTCTTCATCAACAGTGTCAACCTTCGTAAGAACGACAATACCCTTTTCTATTCCAAGCATCTGACAGACAGTAAGGTGTTCCTCTGTCTGCGGCATTACTCCCTCATCAGCTGCAATCACAAAAAGAACACCGTCTATGCCGTGAGCACCGGCAACCATGTTTTTTATAAATTTTTCATGCCCGGGAACATCAACAATGCTTATCAGGCAGTCATCAAGGAAGAAATGGGCAAAACCGGGTTCTATGGTCATGCCTCTCTCTTTTTCTTCTTTCAAACGGTCCGTATCAACACCCGTAAGCCTTTTTACCAGAGAGGTTTTGCCGTGGTCTATATGTCCAGCAGTTCCTATTGTTACTACCTTTTTCATTCTTCCTTCACCGGCCTTGATAGCAGATTAAGCATTATTTCGGAAGGATTTTTTCTTTCATACACAACATCATAAACCGCCCGCGTTATAGGCATCTCAACATTCAATTTCTCCGAAAGTTCAACGGCCGCTTTCACCGTATGAACACCTTCAACCACGTACTTTTTATCAACCTCTCCCTCACCTCTTCCAATGGTCAGGCCAAACTGCCTGTTTCTTGAAAGGTTACCCGTGCATGTAAGAATTAAATCTCCCATTCCTGAAAGGCCGTAAAAGGTCTTTTCTTTACCACCAAGCTTTAATCCAAGCTTCTTAATCTCATGAAGTCCCCTCGTTATCAAGGCTGCTCTGGCATTGCTCCCGAGTTCCATACCGTCGGATATACCTGCTGCAATGGCTATGACGTTTTTCATTGCACCGCCTGTTTCAACACCGATAACATCGTCAGAAGCATACAGACGGAAAAGTTTCGTGTTTAAAAGATTAACCATTTCAAAAGTCTTATCTATGTCTTTGCCGGCAAGAACCGCTGCAGTGGGCCTTCCAAGGGCAACTTCCCTTGCAAATGTGGGACCTGAAAGAACAAAGTAGTCACCTCCAACGGCTTCAGCGTAAACCTGAGAAAGCAACTTTAGAGAAGAAATCTCAATCCCTTTACTCGCACATATAACCTTTCTCTTTGAAAGAAACTCTCTGTGCCTCCTCCAGAAATCACCTGTGAACTGTGCAGGAATAACTGAAAAGACAACATCCTTAACCTTCTTAAAGAAAACTTCTATGTCAGAAACCGCCTCTACAGAATCGGGATAAGAAACACCATTAAGATACTTTTTGTTTTCCCTTTCCCTGTTTATAGAATTAGCAACATCCTCCTCACGACACCACTGAACTACGTTAAACCCGCTTCTCCCAAAATGTATTGAGAGAGCAGAACCCCAGCTCCCGGAACCAAGAATACCTATAACCATAGCTTACACTCCAGCAAAAACGCCAAAATTGAGATCCTTCATTTTAATTTTAAGCATTCCAATGTCTATGTCAGGCTTATTATACCCGTGATAATCACTGCCACCTGTGGTGTAAAGGCCGAGTTCTTTTGCCATCTCTTTAAAATTAACAACCATAGAGGGGGTGTGTTCTGAATGAATAACCTCAATACCTTCAAGCCCTTCTCTTTTAAGCTGTGAAACGAACTCGTAAAGTCCGGAGCATCCCAACTTCAACGTACAGGGGTGTGCAAGAACGGGAATACCTCCAGCTTCTTTTATCAATCTGAAAATCTCCCTGTAATCAAGCTTCCTTCTTTTCACCTTAAGCCGTCTTAAAAGGGCAAAAGCTTTCTTTCTGGAAGAAACCATCTGTTTTTTAACAAGCATCGTTACTATATTCGGCTTTCCAAAGTTTTTACCAAAAAGTTTTTCAAGTTCATCATAAGTTATATTAAATCCTTCTTCGCCAAGACGCTCAATGAGAATCCTGTTTCTCTCTTCTCTTGATTTTGAAAAAAAGTCCACAAGCTCAAGAATTGAAGGCGAATCGGGATTAATAAAGTAGCCGAGAACGTGAAACTCGGCAGATGCAGGAAGCATGGACGTATCGGCTGTTACCTCTATCCCAGGAATCACCTCAACACCATATACTTTTCCGGCATTGACAGCACTTTCAAGACCTGAAACTGTATCGTGATCGGTTATACTTATAAGAGAAAGACCTTTTAGAGACGCAAGTTTAACGACTTCTTCCGGTTTATCTGTTCCGTCAGAACAGGTTGTATGAACATGAAGATCAACCATTATTTCATTGCCGCTATAGCTATCCATTCACCTTCCCTTCTAATCTCATTAATAACAAGACCATTACTTTTAAGCTCTTTAACCATGTCATCTTCCTGACTTTTCAAAACACCAGAAACAAGGAGATACCTTTCAGTCCTTTTAACCAGGTCGGGAATTAGTGGCTCCAAAAGATGCTTCTCTATGTTTGCAGCAACCATGTCAAAAGTGCCTTCAACAGCATCAACACTTCCAGGAACAAACTCTATACCTGAAATATTGTTTATTGCCATGTTAAGTTCAAGTTCATCTTCAACCTCTTTTTGAATATCACAGGCAACAACCTTTTTCGCACCAAGTTTTTTAGCTAAAATGGAGAGAATACCACTACCACAACCAACATCTAAAAATGAAAAACCCGGAAGCATAAATTCTTCTATAAGTTCCATAATCAACTTTGTAGTTTCGTGAGTACCTGTACCAAAGGTTTGACCCGGATATATGTAAATAGGTATCCTGTCACCTGGATTAAACTCGTCCTTCATCCAGGAAGGAACAACGACAATTTTTTTTCCAATTGGTGTCGGCTTGAAGTGCTTTTTCCAGTTTTCGTTCCAGTTCTGCTCTTCTATTCTAAAAGAACCAAGGAGATAATCCTTAAGCGGTGAGGCCTGGGGATTAAAGTCGGTATCACCGTCAAAATACACACGAATGTAGGATATTCCGTTTTCCTCTTTTAAATCTTCTATCCCCTTGCATCCCGCTTCAAAAAGTATGCAGTCTGCCTTGTCCCTCTCTTCGTTTGGAATGGCAAAGTCAAAAGCCATGTAGTACCTTTCCATCGCTCCCCTCTCAAATCCTATTCTTCTAAGAATACCCTTTTTACTCTGGGGCTAATATCACACATAATTTCGTAAGAAATCGTTCCCGCCTCTTCTGCCATTTTATCAAAGGTAAGCTCCCTGTCAGTAATAACAACCTCATCACCGGGACGGGCATCAACCCCTTCGAGAGAAACAACTGTCATATCCATGCAGATTCTTCCCCTGACCGGGCACTTTTCACCGTTTACCTTTACATACCATTTTCCGGAAAGGCTCCTCATCAACCCATCTGCATATCCAAAGGCAACTACACCAACTTTTTCCTTTGAAGAGGTAACATAAGTTCTACCGTAAGAGATACCCCATCCTTCGGGCAACGTCTTAACCTGTATAAGTCTCGACTTTATCTCCATAACCTGTTCAAGCTTTATCGGAAAGTCAGGACCTGGTTTACTTCCATATAAAGCAAGTCCTATCCTTGAATGTGTAAGCAAAGAATCAAAATGGTACGGTACCGCAGCACTGTTATCAACATGAACAGCAATACCGCTGTTTACCTTCAAAGCTTCCTTCACAAACCTCATAAAAAACGAAAACTGCTGTCTGGTAAAAGTCTCGTCCTCGTCAGAAACGGGGAAATGGCTCATGATACCTTTGAACAGAGGTGAAGAAAAAAACTCCGTTAACTTTTGAAAATCGTCCGGCATAAATCCGAGTCTCCCCATGCCGGTATCTATCTTCACATGAAAAGGAATTCCCATCTCAATAGCAATACCAAGACTTTCAAAATCAAAAACTACAGGTATCAAGTCATACTCTAAAAAATTCCTGGCACTCTCAAAGAGAGGATTACTCATAACAATAATAGGACTTTTTATACCGCCCTCTCTAAGTTCTATCCCTTCAAATACAGTAGCAACGGCAAAAGCAGAAACATCTGTCTTTCTCTCTAAAAAAGAAGCGACTGCAACACTTCCGTGACCATAAGCATTCGCTTTAACAACAGCAATAATCTTCTTATTTCCGGCAAACCTTTTCAAACTTTCATAATTTCTTTTTAATCTATCAAGGTAAACTTCTGCCCATCTCAGCATCTATCTTCTCTCTCAGTTTTCTGGCATTTACGAAAGGATCACCATCAAAAATAGCCCTGACAACGGCAATACCTGCAGGTTTACAGGCAAGAACACTACCGATATTATCCGAATTAATTCCTCCAATTGCAACAACCGGATGAAAAGAGTTTTTAACTGCCTGAGAAAGACCGTCCACTCCAACTACAGGATCAGGTTTCTCTTTTGTATTCGTTGGAAAAACAGGACCAAACCCTATGTAATTAACCTCTTCTTCGTTTGCCCTTTCAACCTGAAACAGATTGTGAGTAGAAAGTCCTATGATGAAATGTTCCCCGACAACCTTTCTGATTACAGAAACCGGCAAATCACTCTGCCCGACGTGAACACCATCGGCAGAAACGGCAAGGGCTACGTCAAGCCTGTCATTAACAATAAAGGGAACCCCATACCTTTTAGTAACATTCCTTACAATCAACGCTTCACGATACATATTAAGAGAATCTTTTTTCTTCGCCCTGTACTGAATGATGGAAACACCACCCTCTATTGCCGCAGCCACTTTATCGGCTATATTGGTTTCATCCATAAAACGCTCATCGGTAATTGCATAGAGTTTTAAATCCATACCAGTACCCTTTGTGGAAGAGAAAATGTGGAAAAATCAAAGTAATAGTATAATTTAGTATTACCAGACGTTCAATAGTTAAAGGAGTAGAGTATGCTCGGTTTCTTTAAAAGAAAAAGCCTTAGAGATGAGCTTAAAGAGAATCCTAATCAACCGGAAAAATGGCTTAAGTTAGCAGAAAAAGAGAATGACGGTGAAGCCCTTGCTAACGCGTTGATATACAGCGACGGAAGCCTTATCATTGAAGCTTTTAAGCTTGCAAAAGAGAAAAATCTTATAGAAGAAACTTTAAAGCACCTACCTGAATCTGAAAAAGAGATAAAAGCTTTATTTGCGGGTTTAAACGAAAAGAAAAACAACAACCTTTCAAGGGCCCGTAACTTTTTTGAAACGGCTGCCCAATCAAAAAATGGAAAAGTCCGGTTCCTTGCAAGCTACAACATAGCAGAGATACTGAAACAGGAAGGACTGTACAACGAAGCCCTTAAAAAGGTAGAAGAGATTGAACCAGCTGTTCCTGAAAGCGAAAAGAAAACTTTACAAAAATTAAAGAAAGAACTTGAAGAAAAAACGGGAAAAAGAAAAACGGGATTTTTTAAAAGCTTCAAAGAGGGATTAAAAAAGACACGAAAGGCCCTAAACTTTTCCGTTTTTAAAGGAAGAGAGATAGACGAAGAACTCTTTGAAGAGCTTGAAGAAAGACTCATACTTGCAGACATAGGTGTAAAAACGAGCCTTCAACTTATAGAAGAGCTTAGAAAAGAAACGAAAAAGAGAAAGCTGAAAACATCTGACGAACTTCTTGAAGTCCTTAAAGAGAAACTGAAAAATCTCCTTTCCCAATACGCAGGAGAACTAAAAATAGAAAATCAACCATCGGTCATTTTAGTTCTTGGCGTTAACGGAGTGGGAAAGACAACAACCATAGGAAAGCTTGCAAAACAGCTTAAAGATAGAGGGAAAAGTGTTCTCCTTGCCGCAGCAGACACGTTTAGAGCAGCTGCAATAGAACAGCTCGAAGTATGGGCTGAAAGGGCAGGTGTAAGAATAGTAAAGGGAAGCGAAGGAGCAGATCCTGCTTCCGTGGTGTTTGACGCTGTTCAGAGCCTTAAAGCTAAAGGAGAAAACATTCTTATTGTTGATACAGCAGGCAGACTTCACAATAAAGACAGATTAATGAAAGAAATTAAAAAGATTAAAAAAGTTATCAGCAGAGAGATACCGGGTGAACCGTCTGAAATTCTTCTTGTTCTTGACGCAAACACGGGGCAGAACGCAATATCTCAGGCAAAAGCCTTCAAAGAGATAACAGATGTTACAGGAATTGTGCTTACCAAACTTGACGGCACAGCAAAAGGCGGAATAGTAATTGCCATAGCAAGTGAGCTGAAAATACCGATAAAGTACATCGGAATAGGTGAAAAAATAGAAGATTTAAGACCGTTCAACCCTGAAGAATTCGTTGAAGGACTTTTCAGTTAAAGCCTTTAAAGGGAGAAGGCAATGGAATTTCTCATAACGGGTGCTCTAAACGGAAATGGAGAAAGGTTAAAAGGATTGTTAGAAGTTTCAGGTGCAGACATAAGCATTTCGCTGGGACCTTTAAACCTGAAAGAACCTCTAATTCTTAAAAGAACCTGGTTCTACATTCACGGAAAAGAAAAAGACTATGAGGTTCTTTCAAAGAGTGACGGCGTTGACATAATGTCAAGAATATTCAAGTACAAAGGTATTTTTTTTAGCGGTATCAGCGGCGTTTACCATCCACAAACGTGGAAATTTACCAGAAAAGAGTGGGCCAAAAGGTATGGCGGAAGATTCCCTAAAAAAGATACAGGATACATATTTGCTGAGGACATCGCCGCCTTTTTTGCAACTTTCCAAAAACTAAAACTTGAAAGGGTAAATATCTTTGTCTCCAATCTAAAACCGGGAAACCGCATATTTGAAGAGATTGTAAAAACGATTAAACCAGAATACTGCCTCTTCCCATCACACACCTTTGAAAAGTTCAAGGAAAATGGAACAAAATTTGTGGGACTTGAAGAGGCATCATCCTTTAACGGAAAGTACATAATTCATTTTCAGGAGAAAGAGGAATGAAACACAAAGACTCTTGTGGCGTCGGATTTATAGCCAACATCAACGGTGAGAAAAGTTACAAAATACTGGAAAATGCACTTAAAGCTGTTTCCAACCTGACACACAGAGGGGCTGTTCTCTCTGACGGAAGAACAGGAGACGGTTCAGGCGTTCTATTCCAGCTTCCTGAAGAGTTTTTCAAAAAAGAGGCGAAAAAAAGCGGAAAAGATTTTGAAAACAGCGACATTGCAGTCGGAACGATATTCATAGACAGAAAAAAAGTTGACAGTTCAATAAAAAAAATTGAAACGCTTTTAAGAGAGGCCAAGGTAGAATTTGTACTCCGTGAAGTTCCCGTAAGAGAGGAAGAATGCGGCGAGATAGCAAGAAAATCAATGCCGTTCATCGTTCAAATAATCATTCCGTTTTTAGGTGACATAGGGCTCTACATTTTAAGGAGAAAGCTTGAAAAAGCTCTAAAAGATGTCTCTAACGAAACTTATGTTCTTTCACTTTCAAACAGACTTATAGTTTACAAGGGAATGCTGCTTGCACCAGACCTTGAAAAGTTTTATCCTGACCTTGAAAATGAAGAGTTTAAAACGGCAATTGCTCTTTTCCACCAGCGATACTCAACAAACACAAATCCTGAATGGCGACTGGCACAACCTTTAAGAATGCTCGCACACAACGGTGAAATTAACACAATAACGGCAAACAGAAACTTTATAAAAATCGTTGAACCGATAATAAAAAGTTCTCATTTTGGAACACAGATAAAGGAAATACTACCTCTCGTTGACTTCAACGAAAGTGATTCCACATCTCTTGACAGAGTGTTTGAACTTATGGTGCTTGCTGGATACCAACCAGAAGAAGCTATAAGCGTCCTCATACCACCTGCGTATGAGATGCTTGATCTTGACGAAGATGAAAGGGCGTTTTTCCTCTACCACCTCCTTCTCATGAAACCGTGGGACGGACCTGCCGCAGTAGTATTTACAGATGGAAAGACAGTCGGCGGAAAGCTTGACAGAAATGGATTAAGGCCGGCAAGGTATCTAATAACAGAAGATAACCTGATTGTATTCGGTTCTGAAGAAGGAATGATTGAGATTCCCGAAAGCAAAATCATTTCCCACAATAGACTGTCACCTGGAGAAATCCTTGTAGTAAATACAGAATTTGGAACGGTTGAAACAAACGAAGAAGTTCTCAAAAGGATAGCACTTCAACGAAACCTCAAAAAAGAGATAAGAAGAAAACTCTTTAAACTCTCCGACTTTTCAACACCATGCACGTTTGAAAAACCGGAAGAGAAGAAACTAAAAAAAGAACTTCTCAAGTTTGGCTTCTCAAAGGAAGACCTTGAATTTGTCGTGGATGAAATGGCAGAAGAGGCAAAAGAACCCGTTTACTCAATGGGAGACGACACACCGCCTCCTTTCATGTCAGCAAATCCGTGTTCACTCTTTTCCTGCTTCAAGCAGAAGTTTGCCCAGGTTACAAATCCGCCTATAGACCCGATTAGAGAAAGAGTTGTTATGTCTCTAAAAATGAGATTGGGCGGAAAGGTCAACTTCCTTGAAAGAGAGGGAAAACTGCCAAGGAGAGTTGAACTTGAATCACCACTTCTAACACCGTCAGAGTTTAAAAGCCTTAAAAACCTTGAATTCATGAAGACGGCAACATTTAAAATGGAATTTGACAGCGACCTTAAAGAAGGGCTTTATAACCTGTTTGAAACGGTAGCAGATGAAATCAAGAAAGGTGCTGACATAGTAATTCTTTCTGATAAAGACGTTAATAAGCCAATCCCCTCACTACTTGCAGTATCAGGACTGGTTAACTTTCTGAAAAAGCAGGAACTCATGCACAAAGTTTCTATCGTCGTTGAAACGGGAGAGGTAAAAAACACCCACGAAATTGCTGCACTTATAGCTTTCGGTGCAAGTGCAGTTTATCCCTATCTGGTTTACAAATACCTTAAAACAAGAGAGATTGAACTTAACCTGCCATTTGAAACGCTTGTCAAAAACTATAAAACCGCCGTTGAAAAAGGACTTCTAAAGATAATGTCCAAAATGGGTATATCTCTTATATCCTCTTACCACCTTGGACAAAACTTTGACATTATTGGACTGTCCCAAGAAGTTATTGACGAATTCTTCCCGAACATGCTCTCACCTACAGGTGGAATGACATTAAAAGACATTGAAAAAGAGATAAACAGAAGGATAGAAATTGCTGAAAAACTTGATGAAATTCCTGAAAGCGGCGAGCTTTACTACCGCCCGGGAAAGGAAAAGCACGGATTTTCAGTTCAGGTCGTAAGAGCCATCTTAAAATCCTCAAAGACGGGAAAATTTGAAGATTACGAGAAGATTTATGACTACTACAGGGAAAACCCTGTCTATATAAGAGACCTTCTAAAAATAGAATCGGACAAAAAACCCATACCATTAGAAGAGGTAGAACCTGCTGAAGAGATAATGAAACAGCTTATGGTTCCCGGAATGTCTATCGGCGCACTTTCAAAAGAGGCACACGAGGTTATAGCCGAAGCGATGAACAGAATAAATTCAAAAAGCTGCAGCGGCGAAGGCGGTGAAGACCCGGAAAGATATGGAACAATTAAAAACAGCAGAATAAAGCAAGTGGCATCAGGAAGATTTGGTGTTACACCAGCCTATCTGGCATCGGCCGAAGAAATTGAAATAAAAATAGCCCAGGGGGCAAAACCGGGAGAAGGTGGACACCTTCCCGGTAAAAAAGTTACTCCTTACATTGCATCCTTGAGATTCTCTGTTCCCGGCGTTACGCTTATATCACCACCGCCTCACCATGATATCTACTCCATCGAAGACCTTGCACAGCTTATATACGACCTGAAACTTGCAAACCCAAAGGCTAAAATAGCCGTCAAGCTTGTTGCTGAATCTGGCGTTGGCACCGTTGCTGCCGGCGTGGCAAAGGCAAAAGCGGATGTTATTCAGATATCAGGATGTGACGGAGGAACCGGCGCATCACCGATAACCTCTATAAAAGGTGCTGGACTTCCATGGGAAATAGGCCTTCCTGAAACACACAGAACCCTTATGGAAAACGGCCTGAGAGAAAATGTTGTTTTAAGAGTTGACGGTGGAATAAAAACGGGTAGAGATGTGATCATAGCGGCACTGCTCGGTGCTGAAGAGTTTGGTATAGGAACAGCAGCCATGATAGCAGAAGGCTGCGTAATGGATAGAGAGTGTCACACAAACAGATGTCCCGTTGGTATAGCAACACAGGATGAAGCACTGAGAAAAAGGTTCAGAGGAAAGGTAGAAGCTGTCATAAATTACTTCCGCCTCGTCGCCGAAGACGTAAGAAGATTTTTAGCTCAGATGGGATACAGAAGCCTAAAAGAGATAATCGGCAGAAGTAACCTTTTAAAACCTGACAGTGAAAAAATTGAAAAATTTACAAAAGCTTCTGACCTTCACCTTGAATACATTCTCGAACCGGCACTTCCCTTTATCAGAGAATCAATCCCCTATAACCCTGTTCAGTCACCTTTAAACGATAGAATTGTCCAGGATGCAGAGCCTTACATAGAACACGGTGAGCCCTTCACAGGCAGATACCTGATCAAAAACACAGATAGAGGCATTGGCATTCCCCTCTCCAATCTTCTTATAAAGAAATTTGGAAAAGAAATTCCTAAAAACATAGTCAGGCTCTATTTTGAAGGAACTGCAGGGCAGAGTTTCGGGGCGTTCTTATCAACAGGCATAACGCTCTTTCTCAAAGGTGTAGCCAACGACTATGTAGGAAAGGGACTTGGAGGAGGCCTCATCATAATAACATTTCCAGAAAACTTTAAAGGGAATCCTTCAAAAAATGTAATTGCAGGCAACACGTTGCTTTATGGTGCTACGGGCGGAGCGCTGTTTGCTGCCGGCAGAGTAGGTGAACGATTTGCCGTTAGAAACAGCGGTGCAGTTGCCGTCGTTGAAGGAGCAGGACAACACGCCTGCGAATATATGGTAAGAGGTGTTGTTGCCGTACTTGGCGAAGTTGGAATGAACTTCGGAGCAGGAATGACAGGCGGCGTTGCCTATGTTCTTGATGAAGAGATAGAGAAAAAGATAAACGAAAACTACGTAACGGTAAAAGAATTATCAAGAAAAGATGCAGACTTTTTAAAAGTTCTACTTAATAAACACTACAGATTTACAAAGAGCGAAAGAGCCGCCGAAATCCTTGAAAATAACTTTATGTTTGAACGCATCAGGAAAATTGTTCCCATAGGGGCGAAGGAAGTTGAGCTTGCAACAATAGGAACAACAGGACTGCCGGATTAACAAATTGTTATAATTTCAAATGGCGTATAGTATAATAGCGCAAACTTTCAGGCTGAAACAGGAGGTTAAAAGTGGCATCCATAGACGTAAACCAGATATCAAAAGGTATGAAGCTGGAAATAAATGGCGACCCTTACGAAATAGTTGACTACCAGCACGTTAAACCAGGAAAAGGGCAGGCTTTTGCAAGGATAAAGCTAAAAAATCTCAGAACGGGGAACGTGGTTGAGAAAACTTACAAGGTTGGTGAAAAGCTTGAAGTAGCTGACTTTGAAGAGAAGGAAATGGAATACCTGTACAACGATGGAACATTCTACTATTTTATGGATACAAGAACATATGAGCAGATTCCAGTACCGGCAGAAAACTTAGGTGAAAAAGCAAAATTCCTTAAGGAAAATGATACCGTCCAGGTTCAATTCTACAAAGGAGAACCCCTCTCTGTAAAACTTCCCAAAACGGTAATCCTCCAGGTTACAGAAACAGAACCAGGATTTAAAGGAGATACGGTAAATAACGTTCTTAAACCTGCTACTCTTGAAACAGGCGCAGTTGTTCAGGTTCCAACGTTCATAAACGTTGGAGAGTACGTGAAGATTGACACCGAAACAGGTAAGTACCTTGAGAGAGTTAACAAGTAATTTCGGAGGCTATTGTGATAGAAAAAATTGAAAATCTTTTAAAATCTCTTGAAAACAGCAGCATAGAAGAAGTTGAAATAGAGCTTGAAGGTCTCAAGGTAAAAGCCCGCTATTGCCGTCAAAAGACTTCTCCACCTGTAACGGTTGAAAGAGTTGTAGAAACAACAGTAGCATCGCCAGCGGAACCCGCAAAGCCAGTAGCTGAAACACCGGAACCAGCAGAAAACATTCACATTGTTCGCTCACCAATTGTTGGAACATTCTATAGAGCACCTTCTCCAGGTGCCGAACCGTTTGTAAAAGAAGGGGATTTTGTTGAAAAGGGACAGACCCTTTGCATAATCGAAGCTCTAAAAGTTATGAACGAAATAGAATCCGACATATCAGGAAGAGTAGTAAAGATACTTGTAGAAAACGGACAACCTGTTGAATTTGACCAACCGCTCTTCTACATAGAGAAAGTGTAAACCGGAGTAGTCTATGTTTAAAAAAATCCTGATAGCAAATAGAGGTGAAATAGCCGTTAGAATAATAAGAACCTGCCGCGAGCTTGGAATAAAAACGGTAGCTGTCTATTCAACCGCTGATAAAGACTCTCTACCTGTGTTCCTTGCTGATGAAGCCATCTGTATAGGAAGTGAACGCCCTGCGGCAAGCTACCTTAACATTCCAGCCATCATATCGGCAGCCGAAGTTTCAGGTGCCGACGCCATCCATCCAGGCTACGGTTTCCTGTCTGAAAACCCCGGATTTGCAGAGGTGTGCAGAGCCTGCGGCGTTGAATTTATAGGACCATCTTCTGAAACGATGATAACGATGGGAGACAAAGCACAGGCAAGAGCAATAGCCCGGAAAGCTGGAATTCCAGTAGTTCCCGGCAGTGAAGCGACAAAGGACCCTGCAAAGATTCTTGAATTTGCAAAAAAGATAGGGTTTCCCGTTCTCATTAAAGCTGCCCACGGTGGTGGCGGCAGAGGCATGCGCGTCGTAGAATCAGAAGAAGGTGCAGAAGAAATAATCAAAACGGCAATGGCAGAAGCAGAAGCTGCTTTTGGCAACGGAGAAGTTTACGTAGAAAAGCTAATTTTACACCCAAGACACATAGAAATACAGATCATAGCAGACAGGCATGGAAATGTAACTGTTTTCGGTGAAAGAGAATGTTCCCTTCAAAGGAGACATCAAAAGGTGCTTGAAGAATCCCCTTCACCTTTTGTAGATGAAACTTTAAGGAAGAAACTTTATGAAGCTGCAAGAAAACTTGCGTTAGCAATTAAATATGAAGGTGCAGGAACCGTAGAATTTTTAGTTGATAAAGATAAAAACTTTTACTTTATAGAAATGAATACAAGAATTCAGGTCGAACATCCAGTATCTGAAATGGTAACAGGAAAAGACCTTATAGCCCTTCAAATAAAAGCTGCTGAAGGTGAAAAACTTGAAATGGCAGATCCAAAATTAAACGGCCACGCAATTGAATTCAGGATTAATGCCGAAGATTATAAGAGGAATTTCAGGCCATCTCCAGGAAAAATAGAGAAACTGCTTTTACCTGGAGGATTTGGCGTAAGGGTTGATACACACGTTTATGAAGGCTATTCAATACCGCCTTACTACGATTCTCTCATAGCTAAGCTAATCGTTCACGGTGAAACAAGAGAAGAAACAATAATTCGTGGAAAGAGAGCTCTATCAGAATTTTTTATAGAAGGAAATCTTAAAACGACCATCCCGTTTCACCTTAAGCTGGTGGAAGATGAAGATTTCGTTAAAGGAAACCTTGACACAAAGATATTAGAAGATAAAATTTTAGGTAGGATAGTTTCTAATTAAGTAAGTAAGAAATATAAGTTATTTGTAATCGTTTCAGAAGGGTATTTAGTTGGAAAGTGTGCTGCATGGCCGTTTTTATCTTCTTTTTTTCTATTTTTTAAATCCAAATACTATTCAGGAGGTGTAATGTCCGCCGCTGCCAAACATGAAATGGTAAAAAACTGGATTCGACAGTACTTGAAAGAATTCG
>NZ_JALVIW010000042.1:0-1528 GCF_027028515.1 Desulfurobacterium sp.
TTAGAATCTGCGAGCTGAACTGCATAGATAACAAAGACCACATTATAGAAGAAAAAGAGGCGTTGGAACTTTTTAAAGACGACGTTATTGAGGCGTCAAAGAAGAAAAAGATGGAAGAATTCATAGAAGAACTCCACTTTATCTACTCAGTTGGAGAGACTCTTCTTTCCTACATTGAAAGAAACGCTATGATTAGAGGAAAGACTGTAAAGGAGTTGTCTGAAGACGAAATAATGAGGATGATAGACGAATATGTAATCACGATGGACGGATACGGATTAGAGGTTAAAGATGAGGTAGCTTACCTGATGGGGACAAAAAACCACACAAATACTTTTAAAAAGCTCCCGACTCCGAAGAGGAAGAGGTAGAAATGGCAGGGATAAAGAGGAAATCTCTGCTCTACCTGCCTTTTCTTCTTCTCTTTTTCATAACTACTGTTCTGACAGGAACCGCTTACGACGGAAGAGAAAAAGATGTGGCCAGAAAAATCCTCAGGAATCAATTTCTGAAACGGGAATACCTGAACCCGACCCTTACCTGCGTGATGAAAAAGGTTTCAGAAGAGCTTGAAAAAGTCCCCACGGGTTCTCTTCCGGAAGTCAAAAGAATGGCTTCTCTTGGAGACATTTTAGAAATTTCGGACTATGTTAGCATCTGCTCAATGAACACCGTTATAAAAAAGAAGGAAGAGATAGAAAGAGATTTCAACACGGAAGACTACGTGTCCGTTTTAAACGGTCTTGAAGCACTTGTATACTTGCAGGCGAAAAAAAGACTTGTTGTATACTCAAGAGACGGCATAAAAATTATCTGAATGAGTTAACTTTGACATCCTCTTCAGGCGAAGAAACAAAAACTTTAACTCCACACAGGTGTTCATATCTTTTTAGCTGGTTAATAATACTTTGAGGGAGATTTTCAACCTCAAGGAGAATTGAAACCTCTTGCTCTTTCCTTACAGGGATTGTTTTAACCTTTTCAACTTTAACGTAGTTGTCTATTTCCTTTTCCAGAAGAATGAGTCTTTTCTGCTCTTCCCTATCTACCTGATTGTAAATTTTTGACAGTGCTCTCTTGGAAATAAGCATTCCTACCCCCTTTTACCTTATTCCTGTTGACTTGTAGCCGTTAAGTCCCCTTTCAGACGGTGCTATTTCGTGAAAGTGCTCAAATATTTCCTCATCCACGCAAAAGTAAACGTTGCCGGGAATGACAGGAAGGAAAGGACACCTGAACATTCTCATCTGAACCATGAAATTTATGCCAACAACCGCTTGAGCAAGCCTTGCACCGGCGGGAACCTTAACCTCCCACTTTTCTCTCTTGATGCACTCTATTCCCTTGTATTTAAACGTATCTTTCCACTCAAAAGGAGCACACTCAAGGATGATTCCTATTTCGTTCCTGTAAGTGGGTTCAACCGTTCCGGGAGCGTTTGGAATCCTCAACGGCGTGTTCTTTGAAAGACCTGACCTTGGAAGAATGGAAAGGTAACACCCCATTTCCCACGGTGCACTCCACTTGA
>NZ_JALVIW010000043.1:0-4819 GCF_027028515.1 Desulfurobacterium sp.
CTAACAGTTTCTCCTCCCAAGGATCAACAGGATCAAAGGAAAACGTTTCCCTTCCATAAATCATTCCATTTCTAACGGTTAATTTAACCCCACTAAAAATTCCGTTTCGTTCTTCAAGATAAAAAATGTCGCAATTGGGATAAGAATCGAAAAGAAGAGAACTACGGGAATAAATTTCCTTAACTGCTAAAAGTTGATCTCTAAGAAAAGCAGCTCTTTCAAACTCCAGATTTTCTGCTGCTCTCTCAATCTCAAAATAAAGCCTCCTTATTAACCCTTTAACATCTCCACTCAGAAATGAAAGTGCTCCATCAACCTGTTTCCGATAATCTTCTTTACTTATCTTACCAGCACAAGGAGCTGTACATCTCTCTATATAAAACTGAAGACAGGGCTTTTCTCTTCTTTTCAGCTCCTTACACTTTCTAAGTTTAAATACTCTGTGTAGAAGATCCTTGAGTTTCCTCGCATTTTTAGGAGGAATAAATGGACCGAACTTTTCCCCTTTTACAGGATCTTTTTTACGAGTAATCTTAATTGTTGGAAAATCTTCATCTGTAATAACCAGATAGGGATAGCTCTTATCGTCCTTTAAAAGAACGTTAAAAGGAGGCAAATGTCTTTTTATAAGCTCAGCCTCAAGCTCTAAGGCCTCTCTTTCACTCCTTACAACTATATAGTCAAAATCACTGGAGGCTTTTATAATCCTATAGCTTTTGTCATTCGGATCAGTTGCAGAAAAATGAGAAGAGAGCCTGTCCTTTAAAGACTTAGCTTTTCCAACGTAAAGAACGTTTCCATTTTCATCTTTAAACAAGTAAACTCCCGGAAGCTCCGGAACTGTTTTCAATCTCTCCTTCATTTTTCACTGAATGAAGCACATGAATTTGGAGTTTCATAAACTTCAACTTTTGAACACTCAACTCCGAGGGGTTTAACGTTTTCAGAGATAAATTTATAGAAAAATCGAGCAAGGTTTTCCGAAGTGGGAGATCCTCTAAAAAAAGCCAGTCCATCTATAAGTCTCTGATAAAAATCCGTAACAGCTGTTTTCTCAAAGGAGTAATAATTATTAAAAGTAAAAAACAGGAACTCTTTAACCTGGTCAAGACCAAGTGTAGAAACCTTCCCTGTTTTTACCTGATAATCTCCATTTACAGCCACAAAGTCTGCCTCTCCAAAAGGAACACTTAAGGTTCCCTCCTTTAAAATGCCAACTTTCTCGAGGAAAACTTCAAAAGCCGGATCATCACTTCCCAGTATCAGTTTGTGATCGAAACAATCATCAACAAAATCCTTCAACCATTTTAAGTGAGTAAAGTCTGTAACCATCTGGGAATCATCCAAACCATCAGACTGCAGATAAACTACAAGTTTATAGTTATGACCATGACCAGGAAGACGACGGCACTTTGGGTAAGAAGTTCCCGCCCATCTGGGGTTTAACTTCTGGGAGTGAACTGAATGAGCAGCGGAAAACTCAAAAACTTTAGATATTTCAAACATTACTCCTCCTCAGGATTAAAATTAAGAAAGCTAACTGTAGTTGTTCCGTAATTTCTCTTCTCAACCAACCATTTTTCATCTTCAGGTATAAAAGGATTCTTTTTAGGTTCTTCCAAAATCAAAAGACCATCTCTATCCAACAATCCCAACCTTCTAACCATATTTACAACCCTAGTATAATAGCCCTTTTCATAAGGAGGATCAGCATAAATAAAGTCAAAAACCTGACCTTTTTTCGCCAGTCTTTTTAGAGCATCTATGTAATCCGAACAGATAATTTCATACTTATTTTCCGGGATCCTCAGTCTTTTAAGGTTTTCCCTTATTAACCTGCAAAAGCGTCTGTCATTTTCAACAAAAACCACTTTATCAGCCCCTCGGCTTAAAGCTTCTATTCCTACAGCACCAGTCCCGGCGAAAAGATCCAAAAATCTGGTTCCTTCCAGATAATTGTTAAGTATCGAAAAAACAGACTCTTTAACTCTCTCTGTTGTCGGTCTCAAAAGTTTCGTGTCTTCCCTCTTAGGCATTGACTTGATTAATCTTCCTTTATACCTTCCACCTACAACTCTCACTGCTTCCCCTTTAAAGGAGGTTTCAGTTAAATTTAATGGCCTGGAGGTTATTGTGAAGGCCCTTTCTCTCGCTTTAATAACCCTTCTATTTGTTACACCCTCATGGGGTAATGAACCTTGCAAGGTAATAACCAATCTTTTTAAAGGAACGAATACAGCATATATACTCTTCAGTCAAAAAACATCCCTACCTATTGCTGGAAATAATGTTACCCTTTACAAAGGGGAAATCTTCTATAAAAGACCTCTTCAGTTCATGTGGCATTATACATGGGGAAGTAAAATGAAAATTATTTCAGATGGAAAATCAATAGAAACCTGCTTTGACGATGGTTCCTGCCAGATTTATTCACTTAGTGAAACTACAGATCTGTTTCCTCTTTTACTGCTTGCAGAATCTCCGGAAATATTTTTAGATAAATACCGGGTTGTTAAAACCCAAAAAAGTAAAAACTCTGAAATCTGCGAACTTGAAGCTAAAGATAAAAATCTATTTTTCAAAAAACTTATCTTTTTCTTTAAAAAAGAAAAACTTAAATCATTTAAGACCATACAGAGAGATGGTACAGAAGAAACGTTCATCATAAAAGAGATAAAACTAAACGTACCAATTAATAAAAATATCTTCAAGTTGAAGGAGTAAGCCGGCCTAAGCCGGCTCAGGAGGGTACCATGGGAACTGGAAGGAGGGAATGTATCGGGTAATATAGTTAAAACATTAGAATGTGTCAAGTGTTGTAATGTTAGGAACGTTCTAATATAATAAATTTGTTCCTCATAGCCCATTCTATGATATCTTTAATTCTCTACACTGTCTCAGGAGGAACAATTGAGAAGGACAGTCTGCACCTACTGCGGCGTAGGTTGTGAACTCGGATTTAACCACAAGAACGAAGTCGTTCCGTTGAAAGAAGGCACTGTCAGTAAAGGGAAATTGTGTATAAAAGGACGTTTTGGTCACCAATTTGTCAACCACCCTGAAAGAATAAAAGGAGCTTTAGTAAAAGAAGAAATTCTGGAAGAGTTTAGAATAGATAAAAGTAAATTCAAAGAGAGGAACGGCTTCTTTGTTGTTCCTTATCAAACAGCCTACAGTATAGTTGCAGAAAAGTTGAAGAATATAATTAGAGAGTTTGGCAGGAGTTCTTTTGCAGCCATTGGAGGAGCAAGAACAAACTGTGAAAGCGCTTACCTATTTCAAAAATTCACCAGAGAAGTAATCGGCTCTCCACACGTAGACAATTGCGCCAGAATATGTCACGCTCCGTCTCTAAAAGGACTAAGGGCAACTGTAGGGGAAGGAGCGGCTTCAATTCCATTTGATGAAATATACAACGCCGAGTTTCTGTTTATCTTAGGCTCAAATACAACTGAAGCTCATCCAATAGTAAGCCACAGAGTTATTGAACAGGCACAAAAAGGAGTTCCACTTGCAGTTCTTGATGTTAGAGAAATAGGACTTTTTAAATTTGCAAAATATAAACTCACAATACCATTTGAATCAAATCTTCTTTTTCTTAACGCTCTAACAAGAACAATATTAGAGAATGAGCTTTATGATAGAAATTTCATCGAAAGAAACGTTTCAAACTTCAAAGAATTTAAGAATAAGCTCCTATCAGATGAATGGGCTAAGCCAGAAGTCTTCAAAAAAATTCCGGGATATGAGTACATAACAGAAGAAATCTACCGGATAGCTGAGGAAATTTCTCAAAAAAGAACTATTTTTATGTGGGGATTAGGGATAACAGAACATACTGATGGAAGCGAGTCCGTTGCAGCAATAGCAAATATTGCCATCTTAACAGGAAATATCGGAAAGGAAGGTTGTGGGCTTCTTCCTTTAAGGGGCCAAAATAACGTTCAGGGGGCATGTGATGTTGGAATGCTTCCTTATTTCTTACCTGACTATAGAAAACCTGAAGTAGAAGGTTATAAAACTCCTGAAGTAATAGATGCCATTTTAGAAGGGAAGATAAGAGCTCTATGGGTTATGGGAGAAGATATTGCTCACGTTCACCCTAATCAGAAAAAGATTAGAGAAGCTCTCGGAAAATTAGACTTTCTGATTGTTAATGAACTCTTCCCGTGTCAGGTTACAGAATTTGCAGATGTTATTTTTGGTGTAAAAAGCTGCTACGAGAAAACGGGAGTTTACATTAATGCAGAAAGAAGATTACATCTTTCAGAACCAATATTCAATTCTGATTTACCAGATGACTGGGAAGTTATAGCTGAAGTCTCTAAAAAATTGGGGAAAGATTTTGGCTTCCGTTCAACAGAAGAAGTATGGAATGATTTAAGGAGAGCAGCACCTAAAAGATTTGGTGGAGCAGACTATAAATTGTTAAAAGAAAACATACTCAACGCTCCTCAATGGCCTGTCAAAAACGGTAGAGGAACACCAATTCTTTTTAAGAACGGTTTTCCAACAGAAAACGGCAAAGCCAATCTGTTTTATTCACAGTATAAACTAAGAGGAATGGTAAAAGAACTAATTGAAAATAGGGAAGTTTCGAGCTTTTATTTAACAACAGGAAGGATTCTTCCTCACTATAACAATGCGAATCAAACATCACGATGTGAAACTCTTGAAAAATTTAAAACATTTAAAGAAGATGTTATCTATGCCAATCCTGAAGATATGCAAAAATTTAAAGGAGCCAAAAAAGTCATTCTCGTTTCTGAATACGGAAAAACTTCACCCTTACCAGTTGAGTTCAATCCACATATCAAAC
>NZ_JALVIW010000044.1:0-13566 GCF_027028515.1 Desulfurobacterium sp.
TCCCTCCCCTTTATGGAGAAAGCCGGCACCTGCAGGTGCCGGTATTTTTTTATTGTTGCCATAACTAATTTTAAGACTTTGTCTCTTAAATGGCAATACTATATATAAATCTTATTATTAACTATCAAAATTAGCCTTATCATAAGCTTTTTAGTTTAACCTAACCACAGCTAAGTGGTTAATTAAGCTTGTAAAATATTAACAAATTTTAAATTATATCGAATGCTATGTATTCCATTGTCTCTGAGAATCTTGTTAGATGGTTCTGTTTTTTGAAAAGGTTGTTTTTTTCGTTCCGGTTATATCCGCTCTTTTATTATATTAACGTTTCTTTTTTCGTTTCCAAATTTGATTGCCTGGAGAAACGAAGCTTTAAATTCTTCTACATTTCCCCTGTTATAGATTATTTCACCTACAGGTTCTCCCCTCTTAACGTAGTCACCTATTTTTTTGAAAAATCTCAGACCTACTGAGTGGTCTATTTCTTCTCCGGCTTTCCTTCTTCCTCCACCCATTTCTATTATCAGAAATCCCAATTTTTCCCCGTCTATCTCAGTTATGTAGCCGCTTTCTTGAGCTTTAACAAGAGCTCTTTTTTTTGAGATTTTGGGTTCTGTTGTTCCGCCCAAGTACTCTATCCACTCTGCAAATCGATTAAGGGCTTTTCCTGAAAGTATGATTTCTTCGGCTTTTCCTTTTCCCTCTTTGAAGCTGCCGGTCTCTGTTATTTCGTACAGAATACCGCTTAGAGAGGTTACGACCTCTAAAAGGTCGCCAGATATATCTCCCGATAGTGCATTCAGAGACTCTATCACTTCTATTGCGTTTCCTGCCGTTCTTCCAAGGGGCTGGTTCATGTCGGTTATGAGTGCTCCTGCTCTCTTTCCGTAGAGTTTTGATACGTTTACAAGGCCATTTGCAAGGGCTCTTGCTCTTTCCATCGTTTTCATAAATGCACCGGTGCCCACTTTCACGTCGAAGACTATTGCTTCTGTGTTGACAGAAAGTTTTTTGCTTAATATGCTTGATACTATAAGGGGAATACTTTCAACCGTTGAGGTAGCGTCTCTCAATGCGTATATCTTTCTGTCTGCCGGTGCTATTGTATCTGTTTGACAGGATATTGAAAAACCGAATTTTTCCGTGACTTTTTCTATTTCTTCTTTTGAGAGTGTTACTTTCATTCCAGTACTTTCTAACTTGTCCGCTGTTCCTCCTGTGAATCCTAAAGCTCTTCCGGATAGTAAGACAGCTTTAAATCCCATTTCTGCTAAAACTGGTGCTATTATAAGGGATACCTTGTCACCTATACCGCCTGTGCTGTGTTTATCAACAATTATTCCGTTGCAGCTTATATTGATCGTCTCACCACTTTTAAGCATTGCGTCTGTAAGGTAAAGGGTCTCTTTGTCTGTCATTCCTTTGAAAAAGATTGCCATTAGGAGAGCGGCCATCTGGTAGTCAGGAATTTCACCGTTTGTGTACTGCTTTACAGCCTCTCTTATCTCTTTTTCTGTTAAGATTTCACCGTCTCTCTTTTTCTTTATTATCTCTTTGAATACCATTTTTTCTACCTAAAATAGGTTTATCCCGACAATTTTTGCCATCATCATACTTATGCCGTTTATCATTGATATAAAAACAGATGTAAACGGTGGGAGTATGATAATTGCTATGAGAATTAGCATTCCGTAAGGTTCGTACTTTTTGATTTTTATTAGTGTTTCCACCGGAAGGAAGTATTCAAGGATTCTGTATCCGTCAAGTGGCGGAATCGGTAGCAGGTTGAATATGCCGAAACCTATGTTAATGAAAGTTCCCCAGGTTAGAAATATTTCGAGTGGTAGTTTCACAGCTTGAGGTATTGATAGAGGGGCTAAAATTTTTAGAAAGATGAGGAATAGTAGTGCACTTATGAAGTTTGCCACAGGTCCTGCAAGTGCTACAAGTAGCATTCCCAGCCTTTTGTTCTTTACCTTTCTGAACAAAAGAGGGTTAACAGGTACGGGTTTTGCCCATCCAAAGTGGACTAAGAGGAGTGCTATGAAACCAAAAGGGTCTATGTGTGCTATGGGATTAAGCGTGAGCCTTCCGTGGATTTTCGGCGTTATGTCTCCCAATTTATAGGCTATGTAGCCGTGGGCGAATTCGTGGATTGTTAGTGCCCACAGAATGGCAGGTATTCCTATTATCCATTCGTTCAGATTGATGGCTTCCTCCTTGATCTAAAAGGTGTTATTCAATTTATCTCGTTTATATATTTTCTTCAACAATTTTACCGTAAGGTTCAACCTCTTTGAAAATCTGTCCCTGGAATCTGTAAATTTTGCAGTAGGGGCTTTTCCAGCAGTCCGGTGGCATTCCTGCTTTTATGCAGGTTTGCGATAGAAATTCCCTTTCGTTCCAGCCCCACTCTACCGGTACCTGTGGCAGGAGAAGACCGCTTGTGAAACCGCACCTGATTATCAGTCCGTCCCTTCCAACTTTTATCATTTCAGGCAGTTTTTCCGGTGGTGCTTCTATAAGTTCTGGCGGCGTTAAAACGGTTACTTCAAATGTAACGTTGTCGAGTTCTTCAGGTGACATTGGAGGAAATCTCGGGTCTCTTGTTGCTGCTGATATTGCTGCATCAATCGTTGCTTCAATAAGCGGCATTACAGGTTCGGGAAATCCTATGCATCCTCTTAGCTGGTTGTGAGGGTGGGTTTTTATTGTGACAAAGACACCCCTTTCTTCAAAGAGCTCTTCAGGTGTGTTTTCCGGAACGGGAAGTTTCATGCCTTTTGTCAGGAGTGTTTCAACTGCGGCTCTTGCAACTTTTACCAAAAATTTTCCTTTTTCAATGTCAAGCAACTTCATTCTTTTTCCTCCGGATTACGGACGTTTCCTATAAATAAAATAGTGCCTTTTTTGTCGCTTATGGTGAAAATAAAAGGTCTATCTACTCTGAACACTTCTCTTGGCTCCGGTGGAATGCACTTTAATCCAACAATTACGGCTGTTGCTGCGGCTGCTTCTGTCCCATTTTCGTTAACGTTTATGAACGTCTGGTGGATTGCTTTCTGGATGTAAAGATTTTTTGTTCCATCCATATTTTTGAAGTTCGCTTTCCATATGAAGGGTAGTACTACGTGAAGTTTTACAAGGTACTTTTTCAGGTAAAGTCTCTCTTTTATGTGAAACTTTGGGAGATAGAGTTTAATAAATTTCCTTTTCATTGCTCTTTTGATTTTTCTGTAGTTTTCCAGCGTTAGATGGAATTTTTTTTGAGGAACGATAATTGTCATCTCAAATCCACTTCTGTACGGTATTGAAACGGCTTTTACGTCTTGAGATTTGTATATCTTGAAGTAACCGGTTGTTTCCATCGTTGGGACAGAAATTGTTTTATTACCGGTAAAAAATGGCCTTTTTTTCGTGTTGTTTTTGTTGAAAGGTTTCTTCCAGCTGTCTTTGAAGTAGATGGCGTTAATGTTTATGAGTCTTGTAAGCCTGTTACCATCGCTCGGGTGTATGAGATCTTTTATCTTTCCTTCTGTTGCGTTTTTCACGTCATTGTTTATAAGCTTTATAGCCAGATATCTCTTTTCAGGATCTATGAAGTCAACTTTTTTAACCTCTGATAGGTAGTAAGTTTTTACGATGTTTATGTAGCTTCTGAGAAAATTGTACCTTCTTTCAACATAGAGACCGTTGAAAATTTTAAGGGGCGTTTTTATTTTTTCTTTAAGTTCTTTCAGCACAGCTTTTCTGAGTTTGCACTTCTCTGGATATTCAAAGCCGATTTTCAATTCTTCCTCTGTTTTTCCGGCAGCTCCTTCATATATGGGGCCAAACGCAAGGTATATGCTGTAGGGTGATAAAAAGCTGTTTTTTGCTTTGTTTGTTACGTTAAAAAGGTTTATTGAAAATCTGTTTACAGACTGTTTCAGGTTGAAGCTTTCCATTCCTTTTGCTGAAAACGGGAAAAGCGATGATAGTGCAATCAGTGCAGCGATGATTTTTTTCATGTTAGCCTCATAAAAGGTTTAGTGAAACAGCCGCATAATATCATTATAGAAAACAAGCACCATCAAAAATCCCAATATGGCAAATCCTATCTGCTGGAATCTTTCTCTGAATTCTACCGATAGGGGTTTTCTCCTTACCCACTCTATCAGGAATATGAGTATTAGACCGCCGTCAAGGACGGGAAGTGGAATGAGATTGAAGTATCCAAGTTGAAGACTTATGAATGCCATAAAGTAAAGAAAGCTTGATAGTCCTGCCTTTGCGGCTTTTCCTGCAACCTGAGCTATCATTATTGGACCGCCGAGGCTCTTAACAGAGGCTCCCCCTGTGAGGAGTTTTTTCAGGAACGTAAAGAAGAGAGACGACTGTGATAGGAATTCTTTGAATCCCATCTTTACAGATTCTGGAAACGGATAGCGAACAAATGTCTGGTCTATCTTTGGCACGATACCGATTATGTACTTTTTGTACTCTTTGCTGTACTCTGGTTTTACCTTTAACGTTAATTTTTTTCCATTCCTTAAAACTGTAATTGTTAAAACTTTTCCGTTGCTTGATTTTATTATGTTGACGACCTCTTCCCAGCTTTTTATTTCCTTTCCGTCTATTTTCAGAATTATGTCGCCTTTTTTAAGTCCCGCTTTCTCGGCGGGGCTGTTTTTTGCCACCTGGCCGACAATTGGTTTTAGTGCCGGAATTACATTTATAAATCCGGTTCCCGTCTCGTTATCCTTTTCCGTTTTAACGTTTACCGTTATTTCTTTTCCATTTCTTTTAATGAGAAGTTTCAGCGTTTTGTCAGGATTAAGTGCAACTATTTTTTCAAAGTCTTCCCACGTTTTTACCTTTTTTCCGTTTACCTCTTCTATTATGTCGCCCTGCTTCAGTGTGGAGTTTGCAGGGACAAATCCAACTTTTGGGGCTTTTATGCGGTATGTTGGAATGTATCTTCCGATTGTGTAAACGGCTGAAAAGAGAAATATTGCAAGGAGAAGGTTCATTACAGGACCTGCAAGGGCTATTACTATTCTCTGCCAGGGAGGTTTTGCATAGAAATCTCTATTGCTTTTGACAGGTTCATCCGGATTTTCACCTGCCATTTTCACGTATCCACCAAGGGGAATTGCGGCGATGACATATTCCGTTTCGCCTATCTTTTTCTTGAGTATAGGGGGGCCAAATCCTATGGAAAATGTTTCAACTTCTACATCAAAGAATTTAGCTGCCGCGAAGTGGCCTGCTTCATGGATTGTGATGAGAACTCCAAGTGTTATGACAAAGGCTAAAAGGGTTACCATTAACGTTCCTCCTGAAATATGATGTCTTTAAGTGCTTCTTCCGGCTTTTTTGCACCAGTTTTTATTAAGAATTCTGCTTCGTGAATTGTGCTTAACTTTTTGTACAGAGTTTTTAACGGTATTCCTCTTGTAAGAAGGTTGTACTCTTTTACTACAAAAGATGGCAGTTTAACAGGTTTTCCTAATTTTACTTCTATTATCTGTCTCATTTGTGTCTGCAGTAGGGCTATTAAACTTAGGGGTTCGCTTTCTTGAAGAATCAGGTTGAGGTTTTCTATGTATTCCCGTTTTCTGTTTCTTACTATTTCCTTTATGAGAGAAAATACATTTCCCGATTTTGCAGCAAATAGCAGTTCACTTACCGTTTCTTTCGTCAATGTTCCCGGGTAACAGATGAGCTTGTCGGTTTCTACTTTTAAATTCTGCAGATTGCGCCCCACAGAGTCTATGATGAAGAGAATGGTTTCGTCGTCAATCTCCTTTCCGGCTGTTTTGAATTTCTTTTTAAGAATTGAAAATAGGCTTTTTTTATCGAAAGGTGTTGCGTTTATGACTGTGTCAACAGTTGATAGTATCTTTTTAAAGAGTTCTGTTTTAAGAGTTTTGGGTTCAAGCTTCGATTTTGAAACTAAAAGGTATTCTTCTTTTGTTTTGAGAAAAGAGAGAAATTTCTCTTTATCCTGTTTTTTTCTAAGTTTTCCGCCTAAATGTTCAATACCTATGACTATGGGAAATGTATATTTTTTTGAGAAAAGATTTGCACTTTCAGTTGAAAATAATCTATTTAAGAAGTTTTCGTCGTCAACGTAGATTTTTTCCGTATCAAGTTTATCTGTGAAGAGTTTAACTATCTGTTTGGTCAGATAATACTCTTCACCGTGTATGAGGAATTTTCTTTTATCGGGTAAGTTTTTCTTATATTTTTTAATAAATTCTGCCGCTTTTATTTCACTCATTTTCAACCTTTACCATAATTATGGATTTAGGTTCGGTTGGACAGGCGTTTATACACCTTCCACATCCCTTACACTCTTCAGGGTGAAATTCTGGATAGCTTCTATCCCTTATGGTTATGGCTTTATCTATATTCGGGCAGCTCCAGTAACATGTAAGGCAGAACATCTCTTTAAACGCAACGCATCTATCCTTTAATAGTTTTGCAACGTACCTATATTTTTTAAGGTTTTCAAACTTTAGAGCACCGGAAGAACAGCTTTCTATGCAGGTGTAGCACTGTTCACAATAGTTGTTGTCAAAGTTCATAAAGGGTGTTTCTAAAATAATAGGGTTTAGCTTTTTATACTTTTCAAGTACGCCTGTTTTGCAGTTTTCCACGCATTTACCACACTTTTCACACAATGCTGTGAAGGTATCTTCGTCGGCACTTCCCGGTGGTCTTACAAGGTTTTCGGTTGTTTTTGATACTTCGTATGCAAATTCTGCTGCTGCTTTTGTCACAGAGCTGAATAGTTCCTTGAAAAAGTCTCTTCTTCCTCTCATGGAAGTTTACCTCTCTTTATCCTTCTGTATGCAAGGAACAGAATAATTATCAATGCACCGGAAACGGTAAAAATGATATTGAGGTTATGTTCGACAAAACCGGTTATCTGGCTTCCGTAAAAATAGAATAGAGCGGCCTCAGCGAAAAACCGCAATCCTCTCCCTATAACGGAGAATATTATAAGTTTTGGGAGGCTTGCGAATAGAACACCTGAAGTTATTGTAAACAGTTTGTAGGGTAAAGGCGTAAATCCTGCTGTGAGGATTATCATACTTTCGTAAGCTTCGAAAAGGCGGTGAACCCTGTTTACTTTTTCTTCACCGAAAAATCTTATCGCTAAAGGTTTTCCCCCTTTGTATCCAATAAAATATCCTACAATACCACCGAGCGTTGAAAAGATTGTGGTTATGAGTGCGTAAAAGAACGCTTTTTGAGGGTTTGTGGCACACAAGGCAATTAGAAGGACATCAGGTGGTATTGGGAAGAATATGGCTTCGATAAAGCTATTGAGGGCAAGTCCCGCTATACCGTACTTTAATGCAAAGGTCTGCCAGTAGGATGGATTGAAAAGTTCCATTTTCCTGCCTTTTGAAATGAAGTTTCAGAATAAATATATGTTTTTTTTACCGGGAGGCAGGCTTTTAATTTTCTCCGAATATTTCGTCCATTATAGATCTTACCGGAGATTCCTCGTATAAAAGGTCTATACCACATTTTAGTTCTGACAGAAAATCGAGAGCAGTTTTTACAAATTCTTCTGGAATTATTGAGCCATGCTGGGGGGCTATTGCTTTTATGTTAAAGGGGCTCACTTTGTTGACAAAGTACTTTAAAGCTTTTTGAGAGGCCATATAGTAAACATGGAAATACATCATTTCATTTTTATGTTTTTCCATGTTTTTAACTATAAGTTCCCATCTGTTCTGGATTGCTGCGAATATGTCCCCGGAAAACAGAATTCTGCTTCTTGAATCGTATGTTACGAATGCGTCTGGAAAGTGAAGGAAAGGTGCACTTAAAAATATGAGAGTGCTACTATTTCCTATGTCAATTATAGTATCGTCTAACGGACTAACGTCAAGCCAGTTTACATTTTCTCTGTCAAAGCCATAATAGGGGATTAGCACTTTGGTTCTCGGCGTTGTTATTACCGTGATTTCGGGATTTATTTTAAGCCATTCAGGTAAAGAGCCTATAACGTCAGGATCCTGATGGTGTGCTATTATGTGTGTTACATTTGCCGGATTCCCCACAATTTTTGTTACTCTGTCTTTAACCTGTGGAAAGTGTTGTATGCCTCCCGGGTCTATCAGTATGTTTATTCCTCCTGAGGAAATTAAGTACGCATTGCACCTGAAAATAAATTCTTCAGCACTGCCGACCCATGCAACTTTGTAGTCGGGAGATTCGTAAAGAATTACAGGATTTGTTAAATTTATTTTTCCTTTTTTAATCTCTTCTATTTTAAGTGCCATTTTATACCTCTTCTGCTATTGCTTTTGAGTAGTGGTGAAGCATGTACCTGGTGTATCCTAAGTTTGCATCTTTTTTAAGCACCGCTAACTGGAAAAATTCATAATTGTAAAATATTCTTATAAGAATTGTTATTTCAGATGTAGTCATAAGTATTTCTTTTGGAATACCTACTGCGTATTCGCCCAGTGAATGGTATATGCTTATATAATTTTCTACGATAGACTGTATGTTTTTGAGATTTTTCTCAGTTTCTTCACCAGCAATTGAAAGGAGTTCTCCGTTAAATTTCACCGCTGCGTATCCTGTTATGTAAGGTATTTCTTCCATCGCTTTTTCGGCGAGTCCGGTCATTTTGCCCCCTCCTGTAATTTTTTTCTATTATACAATAATGTTTCTTAATTGCTACATGTTTTCTTCATTTTTGGTCAGTTTGTATATTACGTAAACGGGAATTTTTATCTGGCTCTTTTTGACTTCTGGTGGAAACGGCGGGAATTTTGCCTTTTTTGCCGTTTCAACGGCGTTTTCATCAAGTATCGGGAATCCTGATGATTCAGCCACCTGAACATTTACAAGATTTCCGTTTCTATCGACAATCAGGATTAGTTTTACGGTTCCCTGAATTCCCATTTCTCTTGCCACCATTGGATACTCTTTTTTTTCTTCCAATCGTAAGATTACGGAGTTTATGTATGAACGTTTCCAATCAAGGAATGAGAAAAGACTTCCACCTACTTTTTGGCCCTTAGTTTCCTGTTGAGTGTTTGTTGGCTGTGTTGTTTTTTCTTCTTTCTGTTTTACTGCCGTTGTGTTACTTTCTGTTTCCTGCTGTTTTTTGTTTTTATGTCTCTTTGGAATTTTTTGTGCATTTTTAGAGTGTACCTTTTTTGTGTTGATTTTACTGCTAACTTTTTTCTTTCTTTTTTTAGCTGTTTCTTTGATATTACTGCTTTTAATTTCTGTAGTTTTTCTCCTTTTCTTTTTTTTGAAAGTAGAAGTGGAGTATGTTTTTAGAGATACCTTTATTTTTCCTTTTCCACCAGACAGGGAAAATAACTTTCCTGTGGAGTAACTGTTTGCTGCTATGATTTTTAAAAGTGCAAGATGCAAGAAGAGAGAGAAAACCATCGTAATTATGAGAATTTTATTCCTTGAGGGTGAGTAGATTGACATTGTTTATGTCTGCCTCTTTTAATCTGTCTAAAACTTTCATGAATGTTTGATAGCTTATGTTTTTATCGCCTGCTATGTCAACCTCGGCTGTTTTTGGAATTTTCTCTATGTCGTTTAATGTAGATGTTTTTCCGTTTATGAGTATTATGCCGTTTGGTTTTATTTCTATTGTGTATGTTTTCTTCGTCTCTGTTACTTCCTGTCCCGATTTTGTGGCAGGAAGAGTAACTGATACCTGGTGCTTCTGATAACTGTTTGTCAGGAGGAAAAAAATAAGGAGAAGAAAAACCATATCAACAAGGGGCGCAATATCAAGAATCGAACCGTTATCTTCTCTCTTTTTGAACTCTATCACCGTAAACCTCTATCAATACCTCTTCCATATCCTGTTTCAGGGCAAGTTCAATCTTCTCTATCAGATTTGTAAGGTAAAAGTAACCGAAGTATGCTGGAATAGCAACGCACAAACCTTCTGCCGTTGTTAGAAGTGCTGTCCATATTCCATCTGCTAACTGGGCAGGATTAACACTATATCCACTTCCGGCAACATTGTGAAAGGCTTCTATCATTCCTATAACGGTTCCAAGGAGGCCGAGAAGAGGTGCTATAGAAGAGGCAAGCCTTATAAAGCCTACCCCTTTCTCGCATTCGGCTATTATCATTGAACCTCTTATACTTAGAAGATTTTCTACAACTTCAATAGACTGATTACCAACAGATTCTATTACCCTGCGTACTTCTGGCTTAAAACCATGTTTTTTAACCTTTCTGTAAAACCTGTTGAGAGAGAAGACCCGTTCCAAGAACACGCCAAGCGTAACGACGGAGAGAAAAAGAATAACATATCCTACAAAGCCGCTTTTAGCAAGAAGTTCCATATTATTCCTCGTCTTCTATTAGTTCTTCTATCGTTTTAGCCTCTCTTTCAGGAGGAACAAGAAGAACCGGAATGTCAGCGTCGTCTGTTACTTTTTGGGCAACACTTCCAAACCAGAACAGGTTGTATTTCATCCTTTTTTCTTCGTGGGTTCCGATGATTCCCATTGCTATCAATGTGGCATTTTCGTTCTGGGCTTCGTTAAGTATTGCATCAGCCGGTTCATCATTCCGCAGGATTTTATAGGATACATTTTTAACGCCGGAAGATTTTATGTGGTCTGTTATCTCTTTAAGCTTTTCTTCTATTTCGGTGCTTTCACTTCCGTTTTTGAGAACGTGAACGACAGTTATTCCGTCGATTAGCGGCTGGAATTTCAGGATATACTCAATCATTCTAAAGGAGTTTTTGGACAGGTCTGTTGCTATGATTATCTTCTCAAAAATGCTTACTTTTTCGTGCTCTTTAAATGTGGATGGAAATATAAGAACAGGAAACGCGGTAACTTTTATGAAGGTGAGGGCCGTTGAACCGAGACTGCTAAATAGGATTCCGAAGAAGCTTCTCCTCTTCCTGTGTCCTAAGATTACAAGGTCGGCATTTTCTTCTATCGCCGTTTCAAGTATTTTTTCTACCGCTTTTCCCATTTTTACGTGGTAGGAGGCCTCTATGCCGTATTCCTCAAGGAGAAGCTGCCATTTTTTGAATCCCTCTTCTGCCTTCTGTTTTTCCTTTTCCAATTCGCTTTTTAGCAGTTCGCCTGTTTTGGGAACAATAACCTTTTCAGGTTCTATTACATAAAGAAATACGATCTCTTTAAGTCCTGCTTTCCTGAGTTTTATTAATTCTCTTAAAATTCCAAATGAAAACTTTTCAAAGATTGTTGGAAACAGTACCTTCATTATTACCCCCTTTATGTTTTAAACTTTAACTATTTTATCAAAATCATACCCGTTTTTTAGTTTCTGTGCTATCTCTCTTGCTCTTTTGATAGAAGATTGTCTGAAGGTTATTTTGTATTCTTTTCCATCTATCATGACCGTTCCAATATCTCCTTCTACTGCGTTGAAGGGACACAGGTTGATACATCTGCCGCAGAACATACAGTTAGTGAGAAATCCTTCTTCTTTTGAGAACGCTTCTGCCGGACAGTGTTCTTCTATAAGGCAGGGATTGCACTTTTGGCACTTTTCTCTGTTAAATTTTAAGGTATCGTCAAATTTCCAGACGTCACTGTAAGTTAGCGTGGCTATAGGTTTTCTTCCTACAACGTTTGCCACTAAAAGAGGGATGTTTTCATGCCTCTTTTCTGTGAGTTTCTTATACTCTTCACGGCTTTCTACTGACTTTTTTATACCTAACCCTACGTAGTATTCTGTTCCTCCGCCTGTTTTGAATAGACCGAAGTACTCTTTCTTAACGTCTTTTAGATCGCACATGACCGAGAGGTTGGGTCTTTTAGGTGTGCTTCTTGTTCCGTTTCCTGTAACGATGCCTACCGTTCCTGCGATGAAGATTTTTTCACCGGGTTTTACTTTGAAATGTTCAAGGGGATTAAGCGCACCGCAGCCTGAGAATGTGAATTCACCTGGATTCAGTTTCTCTGCTGAGAAGATGGTTTTTACGGGTTTATCCGATACAAAACCCATGTAGTTTTTGACACACACTCTGGTGAAGAGGAGTTTTGTGTAGGAAAAATCTTCAAGGGATAGGTTTCTTTCAATAGTTTCTGTTGAACCGTCCATTTTTTCTGCTGTAACGATGGCTTTAACGCTTTTTCCGCTTAAAAGTTTTTCTACAAAGAGGGGCCTTGAGGCTATTCCATCTACTATTCCAAGTGTTTCGTTTGGAGCGGGTCCAGTTAGAGTTTCTTCGCCGTCTATTGTAACTTTTATAGCCTTTTTGAACCTTCCTGGTTCTGCAAAGGGAAATTCAAGTACAAGGGATACGGCAGAAACGACTGCAAAAGTGGCACAGGTAACGGCATCAACTTCTCTGTAATCGGGAAGCCGATTCTGCAGTTCTTCTATCGTAAAAACGCCTTCCATTCTGCCTCCGAAGATATTTTACTCTTTTTTCTGATTTGAATGATAGGACTAAACCTTTATAATAAAAGTGACTTAATATCAGGGGTGGTGGTATGACGTTTACAGAAAAGTTGAGAGCTTTTGTGAGATTGTCAAAGCCTTTTAAATTTTTAACGATGGTCTATCCGTTTCTCCTTGGGACGGTGGTTGCCATATGGGATGAGCGGCATATCGATGTAGGTCTTTTTGTTGTAAGTTTTTCTATTTTGATGCTTGCCGTTGAGTGTGTTTACGTTCAAAATGATGTTGCCGATTTAAAAACAGATAGTGAGAATCCATCAAAGTTTACAGGCGGTTCAAAGGTGTTAGTTGAAGGGCTCATCTCGCCCAAAGAGGCTCTTTTCATTGCTTACGCTTCAGGTATTCTTGCCGTTCTGTTGGGACTGGTGTTTGTTTTTAAATACAGATTTTCGTGGAATTTCTATTTTCTCTGTTTTGTTCTCTTTCTTATAGCGTACGGTTATACGGGTTGGCCCTTTAAGTTTGCCTACAGAGGGCTTGGTGAGATTGTTTTAGCTTTTACAAATGCGGTTGCTCCGACGCTGATAGCTTACATGTTTCAGACAAGGCACTTTTCATGGCTTCCAGTTGTGATGGCCCTGCCTTATATGATTTCTGTTTTTGCACAAAAAGTTTTAAGGGAGTTTCCCGATTATGAACCTGATAAAAAAGCTGGAAAAAGAAACCTTGTAGTCAGATTTGGAAAAGGTACTATGGCCAATGTTTATATTGCTTCTCTCTATATTTATCTGATGACACTCATTTTCTGTGCCGTATATCTTCTCCATCTTGGACTTTCAATAGTTGCAACGATTCCCATCGCATACCTTTTTGTTTCTGTCTATGGACTTATAAATCTTGCGAAAAATAGAAGGGATTTCTATAACGATTACGAGACGTTGAAGTTAATGAACGGAAAGGGATTTAAGTTAATGTTTGATACAAATATTGTTCTTATACTTGTCCTTGGTGTTGACCTAATAGTAAAAGTGGTGAGGGGTTAAGCCTCTCATCCACTAATGGAGTACGCTTTGTCGGATTCTTTTATTAACTTTCTAAGTTCCGCTTCGATTTCAGCGGAACCTTTCTTTCCGATAAACCTCAGGCGATTTGCATATACGAAGAACTGCCTGAGCATTATTA
>NZ_JALVIW010000045.1:0-13460 GCF_027028515.1 Desulfurobacterium sp.
GCCTGGTGCCCATAGCGGCGGGGAAACACCCGATCCCATTCCGAACTCGGAAGTTAAGCCCGCCAGCGCCGATGATACTGCCCTGGAGACGGGGTGGGAAAGTAGGGCGGTGCCAGGCTTTTTTTATTTTTAAAGTCTTTTTTACTGTTTTCTTTTTAAGTTTCAGGTGTTGAAGCTTCTCAAATATTTTTTCCTTTTTCCGAGAATATGTTGTAAGGACTAAAATTCTGGCCGTGGATTTTTGATACAATTTAAAATGCTAAAAATCCTGAAAGGAAAGGGAAATGCGTTATTTTAACTATCTGAGGCTTCCAGTTGCATCAACTTCTTATGTTATTGTTTTTATTCTGCTGATTCTTGTTTTTGCTCTGTTTCTCTTCACAGTTGCTGTAGTTAAGAAGTTTTTTGAGAAGAGACGTTATAGGGCTTCTTTTTTTAAAGAGGCTATGGATAAAGGGCTTTCGGAGAAAGAAGCGGAAATTCTCTGGGAATATTCTGTAAAAGAGGGGAGAGATCCCTTTTTAACCCTTGAGTTTAAAGTTGCATTCGAGAAGGTGGTTGATTTTTATCTTCACACTGCACCTGATGCTGATGAAGAGATTGTAAGATCTATGAGAGAAAAGCTTGGGTTTGATGCTGTTCCTTTCTTTGTTCCACTTGTTTCAACGAAAGATATAGAGCTTTTTCAACCGGCGCGTGTGGAACTTGCGGATGGTTATTCTGCGGATGTGGCACTTTTTGATAAAGACGAGAGGTATATGTATTGGGCATTTACAGACCCTTTTCCTATGAATAGGATAAAGACTGGTGATGAAGTAACTTTCGTTTTTATAAGAAAGGCCGATGCTATATATAAGTTTGTTGTTCCCGTGGAAGAAGTTTATAAGGAAGGGGACAGAATTATCATAAAGGTTCCCCATACCTTCTCCCTGCAAAGGTATCAGAGGAGGAACTTTGCGAGAGTTGAGGTTGATATTTTGTGTAAATTTGGCGTATCAACAGACGGTGGTTGGGAATGGTATGAAGGTAGATTAAAAGATATAAGTGGCGGCGGAGCAAGGATTTGTTTCCCCTACGGCAAAAAGAAGCCATCTGTTTCGATTCTCTCTGAGGTTAAGCTTGAATTTTTCCTTGAAGGGAAGCATTTTTCTTTAAAGGGGAGTGTTGTTAATGAGGATTTAAGGGAAAAGGTTTTGTGTCTTGGCGTTCAATTTGTAGATATAAAAGACACAGAACAGCAAGCTATTTTAAGGTTTGTTAAGAAAGAACAGAAAAAATTGGCGGAACTCTTTGTTAGAAAAAGATAATGAAGGTACTTTCTCTATTTATTAAACAGCGTGATTTGGTTATAAAAAAGAAGGAATATAAGCTTAGACAGGTTTTTGACCGTATAGATGCACTTTTAAAAGAAGTTGAATCGTTAAATAGGATTTACGATAGGTTAAAGTTTGACATGCAGAGAGGCAGAACGGCCGCTGAAATTTTTGAAAAGAACATTTATTGCCACTATGTTCTTGAAGAAATAAAGAAAAAAGAGGAAGAGAGGTCTTCTTTACTTAAGGAGGCAGAAAATTTAAAGAGAGAACTCGCTGTTCTGCACGGTGAGAAAAAGGCGGTTGAAAAGTTTATAATGAAACTGGAAAGAGAAAGAAGGAAAGAAGAGCTGATTCAGGAAGGGAGACTTGCCGATGAGATATTTAGCAGGCGTTTTAGTGATTCTGCTTTTAATGATTAATCCTGCCTTTTCTCAGGAGGCGGAAAAGGTTGAACTTCAAAAGGAGATTAAACGTTTAACTGCTCTTAGAGAAGAGGTGCAAAAACTTATTCAAAAGAATGAGTCTATATTGAAGAAAATAGAAGAAGAAAGAAAAAAGTTAGCGGAAGAGAAGAAAGCTTTTGAAGAAGAACTTAAGTCCATTCAGAATGAGCGTTACAAAAGGTTAGCAAAGATTTTTTCCAAGATGGATCCAGAACTTGCTGGACAGAAAATTTCTGCCATGGATAATATGACGGAGGCAGCTTATATATTTTTGAACATGAAGGAGAGATACGCAGGTCAGATTTTGAATTATGTTAGACCTGATAAGGTGAACGAAATTGTCAGGATAATGGCAGAGGTGAAAAAGTAAAAAGGTGGTTAATCTTTTTAAATAAACACCTACCGTGTATAATTAAGTCTGTTATTTTTCTCTGGAGAAGATTCATGTTTAAGTTTTCTGTAAAGCATGTTCATTTTATAGGTATAGGCGGGATTGGTATTTCTGGCCTTGCATATCTCTTCAAAAAAGAAGGTTATTATGTAACCGGTTCAGATATAAGAGAGAGTGAAACAACAAAGTTCCTTGAAAGGGAAGGAATAAAGGTTTTCATTGGTCATAAAAAGGAGAACGTTGAAGGGGCGGATGTTGTTATTCATACTTCTGCTGTGAAGCGCTCAAATCCTGAGATAGTAGCAGCTCTTGAGAGAGGAATTCCAGTTATTCCGAGGTGTGACGCCCTTTCGGAACTTATGAGATTCAGAGAGGGAATAGCTGTTGCCGGGACTCACGGGAAAACAACAACAAGCTCTATGATTTCTAAAATTTTCTATGATGCTGGTGTTGAGCCTACGATTTTGGTTGGTGGGAAGCTTGATTTTTTAGGTTTCACCAATGCGTATTATGGGAAAAGCAGGGTGATGATTGCTGAAACGGATGAAAGTGATGGAACTTTTTTAAAAGTACTTCCGTCAGTCAGTGTTGTAACAAACATAGATGCGGATCATCTTGATTTTTATAAGAACATTGAAACCATAAAGCATTCCTTTGCAGAATTTGCAAATAGAGTCTCCTTTTACGGGAAAGTTTTTTTATGTGGTGAGTGTGAAAATGTTAGAGAGATTTTGCCCTTTATCTATAAAAGGAAAATCGTTTACGGTTTTTCTAAAGAATTTGACCTCTGTGCTTGCAACGTGAAACAGGAAGGGCTTTCGGTAGAGTTCGAAGTTCTGTTTAAAGGTAGATTGGAAGGAAAAATTCACCTTCCTATTCCGGGTAAGCACAATGTTCTGAATGCTCTTGCAGCTGTGGGTGTTTCTCTTGAGGCGGGGATTTCTTTTAACGAGATAGCAGAAAGCCTTTCCACCTTTAAGAACGCGAAGAGGAGAGCCGAGATTAAAGGCGAGGAGGCTGGTGTTGTTGTGATTGATGATTATGGTCACCATCCGACAGAGATAGAAAATACGTATAAAGGTATAAAGGATGCCTACCCTGATAGGAATATTCTGGTTCTCTTTCAGCCTCATCGTTACACAAGGACAAAACTTTTGTGGAATGAGTTTGCTGATGTTTTAAGCAGGATAGATAACCTCTTTCTCGTTGACATATATCCTGCCGGTGAAATGCCCATAGAATCAGTTTCGGCGGAAAAGCTTGCACGCCTTTGTGGTGGGACGTATGTAGGAAGTGTGGACGAAGCGGTTTTTCATATCCTTCCACTTTTAAAGTCTAATACGGTTCTATTAACCCTTGGTGCCGGTGATGTCTATCTTGCCGGGGAAAAAATTTTAAAGCACCTCAAGGAGAAGAAGATTTTAGAAGGCTCTTCCCGCTAAACGTTCTTTCGTAAAGTTCAACAAAGGCAACGATGGACAGGGGTACTGTCACAATCAGTCCAATTAAAAAGAACAGGGCACCTATAACATTTAAAAGGATGATAAGGTTGACGAATATAAAATACCTAAACCAGTGCTTGTGGACAGTTTTTCTGCTTGTTTCAAGAGCTTCCCATGGTGAAAGTCGCCTGTCGATGAGAAGGTATTGCGCAAAGATGTAACCTACAGAAAGGTATATTCCGGGTATTATTAAAAGTGTAAAGGCAATCGCTAAGATAATAATTTTAAGGACACTCATTATTACAAAGTTTGCTCCTAAGTTCATATCTTCGAACATAATAAAAAGGTCCATTACTTCGGCGGTTCCTTCTTTTACCAGCTTTATCATTGTATAGATTAAGCCGCCGCTGAGCAAATCGACAAATAGAAATCCTATAACGTCACCTGCAAGATAAAGGTGGAGCTTTGCCAGGATTGCGGTTAGCATCTGGAGTGCAAAGACAATTAAAAAGTAGATACTTAGAATTTTTATTATAATACCAAACTTTTTCTTTGTTACCTGCCATGACATTTTTATTATTTCAATAGCATTAACGTTTTCCATCTTTATTTTCTCCGAGCTGGTTGTTTTTAATAATAATACCAAATTGTTGGAAGCTGTTTAGAAGTATTGAAGGAAAATTACGCGGAAAGTTGGGCGCACTTACAAAATTAGTATTTACTAATAAAACAATCTTCAGAAAACTTTATGTCGTTTGTTTTGTCTCATTGATTTTAATAATGTTTATTTTTGTCATATTTATTAAAACCGGAAGAACAGTCCTTGAAGAATTTTGCAGTTTAATGAGAAAGATGGGTTATGAAAGACGAAAGAGTGAGCCTCTTAAAGTGTCTGTCAGCAGGATATTAGAGAGATGTGAAAAGAAGAATGTCCGGAAATTTATAGAAATGCATGAAGAAAATTTTTATTAAAACAAGTCTATTTGCTGTATGACGCTGGAAAAGTCAGTAACACTACCCGGAGATTTAAAGGAAAATCATTTACAATAAGAAATTTATTTAATAAAACTTGCATTAATAGATAAGCAATAGTAAAATTAAAATGAGAGGAGGTAGTTATGGAAAATCTTTTAAAAAATATGGACTTTGATTTCTGGGCTTCGGGAAAACATAAAATTTCTGCAGAAAAATTCTTTGAGTTACGGAAGAAAGACAAAGCAATTCTTCTTGATGTAAGGGATAGAAGAGAGACTGAACTGCTTTCCTTCTCTTTTGGTCTTAATATTCCTGTTCACGAGATCCCCGATAGAGTTAATGAAATTCCAGGAGATAAGATGGTGTGTCTTTTTCTGTGCTGGAAAAATAAAAGCTTCCATAGTTTACTTTTATCTTTTAAATAAAGGTTTTGATAATGTGAAAATCCTGGCGGCTACTATAGAGCAGTTCGCCGGCTTTATAAAGCCGGGTTTCATAAAAAAACTGTTTTAAAGGAGAGGAGGAGTGAGAGAGTTTGCTGAAGCCATGAAGATTTTAGGAGAACCGAACAGGCTGCGGATAGTGAAGATGCTACAGGAAAGATCTGCCTATGTTTGTGAAATAGCCCAGGTCTTGGGTATTTCGATGGCTACTGTTTCGACTCATCTTTCTGTCCTTAAAAGGTTTCATCTTGTTGAAGATAAGAGAGAAGGGGTAAAAATTCTTTACTCTTTATCTTCGCCACCCAATAAAGATGTAGAGAAACTCCTTGAGTTTTTAAAGGATATAGGTGAAGATTGGGAAATAACAAAAAGAGACAGAAAACACCTGAATTCTATACATGATGTTGATGAAATTTGTTCTAAGCAAACGAATACAGGAATCTAATCTCTTCCGGCCATAGCGCCGGGTCTATCGTTTCAAGTATTAATGGAATATTATTGAACCTATTGTCTCTCATTATAAACCTGAACGGTTCAATTCCTAAGTTTCCTTTTCCAATAGAGTGGTGCCTGTCGACTCTGCTGCCAAACTGTGATTTGGCATCATTCAGGTGCATACCTTTAAGGAAGTGAAATCCAACGATAGAATCGAACTTTTTCATCGTTTCATTAAAGGTATCTTCTGTTCTTAAGTCGTAGCCTGCCGCAAACAGATGGCAGGTATCAAGACAGACGCCGATTCTTGTTTTGTCTTCGACAAGATCAATTATTTCTGCAAGATGTTCAAATCTGTATCCAACATTGCTTCCCTGTCCGGCGGTGTTTTCAAGTACCAGCGTTACGTTCTGTGTTGCTTCAAGTGTCCGGTTTATGGAATTGGCTATTAATCTTATACATTCCGTTTCTGAAATCTGACGGAGATGGCTTCCAGGGTGGAAGTTGAGATACTTTAATCCTAAAATTTCGCATCTTTTGACTTCGTCTATGAATGCATTAATAGATTTTTCCCGTTTCTCTTTTACAGGGTGGCCTAAGTTTATAAGATAACTGTCGTGAGGAAGAACGTGATCTGTTTTTATGCCCGATTTAGCAAGGTTTTCTCTGAAACGTTCAACCTCTTCTTCAGATATCGGTTTTGCTCTCCACTGCCGCTGATTTTTTGTAAACAGAGCGAACGCCTTTGCTCCTATTTTCATGGCGTTTAATGGTGCGTTTGAAACGCCTCCGGCAGTACTGACGTGGGCACCTACAAACTTCATGCTTACTCCTTTTTAGCCGGACAGATGTGTCTAAAGTCACACCACCTACAGTTTGTTGATGATGGTGATGGTGTCAGATCTGCAAAACTCTTTCCGAAAAACTCCTCCTCAACCATCTCTATGATGGGTACCAATCTAAGCTTAAAATGGAGAATGTCAGTATCTGTAAAAATTACTCTTTTGACAAATCCGTAACGAACGTTGTGAACTTCGAGGGCAAGCTTTTTAAATTCGGGATATTTTGCCTTTGCTAAAAGTGCGTACCAGCGTAGCTGTGTTTTCATTCTTTTTGAGAATTCTCTGCTTCTGTTTGTTTTATGGTCAACAATGTAGAGGGTATCGTCCTGAGCAAATACAAAGTCAAGTTTTCCCCTTATGAAAGCCTCTTGTCCGTTAAAACCGGCCGGTACAAATTCCCTGTTTATACAAAGTTCTACTTCTGAATGGAAGAAGTGAATTTTCCCCAGCCTCCTTAGTTGTCCATTCACGTAGTTTAAGATTTTAGGCATGAACGGTTTTACCCTTTCATACTCTATTGAAGGCTCTTTCTGCTTGAACTGTTCGAAGAAGTACTTTAACACGTTGTAGTTGAGAGGTTTTCGCCTTTTGAAAACGGTATTTATGGCATTTTCAAGTATATAGTGAACGCCACTTCCAAGAATGAAAAAATCTGCCCGTTCTGCCGGTTCCTGTTTTTCCACATAGGTCCAATAGAAATCGTAGGCGCACCTTTTCGCTTTTTGAATTTTTGAGAAAGACCACGGTCGTAGATGTTTTATATCTATATATATATTCTCATTAATTTTGGCTCTCATGACGTTATTCTACCATTTAAATAGATTCAAGTTCTGTTGTAAAACCTGGTTTGAAAAGGGTTATATTTAAATTTAGAGGAAGTGCTTTGGAAAAAACTTCATTTCAGGGGGAATGGGATGGTTCGTTATCCGGCGGTTGCAGGGCAGTTTTATCCAGCGTCACCTGAGGATTTAAAAATGATGCTTGATTCTATGTGTGAGCCTGCACCAAAAATTAAGGCAAAAGCAGTAATTGTTCCGCATGCAGGATACATCTATTCCGGTCGGGTTGCCGGTGCAACTTATAGTAGGGTGGAGATTCCCGATTTGAATGTTCTGCTTGGGCCAAATCACACAGGATTTGGCAGGAGGGTGTCTGTTTTCCCGGACGGTATCTGGGTTACGCCGTTTGGTGAGGTTCCCGTAAACAGCGAAGTATCGAAAAAGCTTGTGAAATATCCACCTTACGAACCTGATGTTAATGCTCACATATACGAACATTCGCTTGAAGTTCAGCTTCCATTTCTTCAGTACTGTTCCGGGTTTAGAGAAACGCTTTCCATTGTACCTATTGTTTTTAGCTTCATAAACTATGATGTGTGTGAGCAGGCTGGAAAGATTTTGGCTGAGTCTCTTTCCGATAAAGATGGTTTAATAGTTATAAGCTCTGATTTTTCCCACTACGTTACTCAGGAGAAGGCGAAAGAGATGGATAAACTTGCCATAGATGCTATTTTAGACCTCAACCCTTACGAACTCTACACCAGGGTTGTTACTTATGACATATCCATGTGTGGTGTTGTTCCGGCAACAGTAGGTCTTATCGCGGCAAAGCTACTTGGTGCTACGGCGGCAGAACTTGTAATGTACAGAACATCCGGTGATGTTACAGGAAATTATAGAGAGGTTGTCAGCTATGGTGGATTAATCATATATTAATGGTATAATCAATTCTCATAATCCAATTGAGAAGGAGAGAACATTGGAAACGAAGGTTGACTATCAGGAGGTAGCTGAACTTTTAAAAGCACTTTCTCATCCTAAAAGACTTCAGATTGTAGAGTATCTGGCAGGTGGCGAGAAGTGTGTTAAGGAAATATGGGAGGAGCTTGGTATCCCTCAGCCCACAGCTTCTCAGCATATTAATGTTTTAAAAAATGCAGGCGTTATCTGCTATAAAAAAGAGGGTGTTAGAACGTGCTACAGAATTAAAGATGATAGAGTAATACAAATCTTACGAATACTTAAAGAGGAGGAGTAGTTAGATGGCAAGAGAGATCCAGACAATTGAAGAGTTTGAAAGGGAAGTTTTGGCTTCTGATGTACCGGTTCTCGTAGATTTTTGGGCACCGTGGTGCGGACCTTGCAGGATGCTGGCACCTACAATAGAGGAGCTTGCAAATCAGTACGAAGGAAAGATTAAAGTTTTTAAGGTTAATACGGATGACCTTCCGATGCTTGCTATGCAGTACGGCATAAGAGGTATTCCTACGGTTATGCTTTTTGTTAATGGTGAGCCCGCCGATGTTAAGGTGGGTCTTCAACCTAAGGCTGTTTTTGAGCAAACGATAGAAAGATTTATCGGGGAAGAGTAATGTTTGATACACTCTGGGATGTTGTGATAGTCGGAGCCGGTCCTGCGGGGCTGGCCTCTGCCATATATACGGGTAGAAGTAACCTTAAGACGCTCGTTCTTGACGCCATGTTTCCCGGCGGGCAGCTTCTTGTTACCGAGATGATAGAGAACTACCCCGGTTTTCCTGAGCCAATGGCCGGTTTTGAGCTTTCCGATAGGATGAAAAAGCAGGCTGAAAATTTTGGAGCCGTTATAAAGAGCGGTTATTCCGTCAATAAAGTTGATATTGATGGTGACATTTTTATTTTAAAGCTTGAATCTGGTGGTGAAGTTAAGGCCAGGACTGTTATATGGGCTGCAGGTTCTACGCCAAGAAAACTCGGTGTTCCCGGTGAAGCAGAATTTTTGGGAAGGGGTGTTTCATACTGTGCTGTATGTGATGGTGCTCTTTTTAAAGGAAGAGATGTTGCTGTTGTTGGTGGTGGAGATTCTGCACTTGAGGAGGCCCTCTTTCTAACGAAATTTGCAAACAAGGTTTACCTCATTCACAGGAGAGATAAGTTCCGTGCTGTTCCGATTGTTCAAGAAAGGGTAAAGGCAAATGAAAAGATAAAACCCGTTTTAAACAAAGTTGTGGAATCTATTAACGGTGATCAATTTGTTGAGTCTCTTACGCTTAAAGATACGGTTACAGGGGAAAAAAGCGAGCAGAAAGTTGATGGTATATTCATTTTCATAGGTAGTGAACCAAATACAGCGCCTATAGCTCATCTTGTTGAGCTTGACGATAGAGGTTACATTCTTACCGATGATGAGATGAAAACGGCAACGCCAGGCCTCTTTGCTGCCGGTGATACACGTAAAAAGCCGCTCAAGCAGGTGATTACTGCCGCAGCCGATGGGGCTGTTGCGGCAATGTCAGCATCAAGATACTTAGAGGAGAGGAAATGAAAAAGAAAATAGCTGTCGGTCTTCTTCTTGCGGCTGCCCTTATCGGCGGTTGTGGTCAGAATAAGACTGTTTCTAAAGAAAATTCTGCTGTTCAGAAAGAGTCGCGAGAGCCTGAGAAACCAAAGTGTGCTGTTGGCTATAACTTTGAGCTTCAAACGGTAAGCGGTAAGAAGATAAGACTTTCGGATTTTAAAGGAAAGGTTGTTGTTCTTCAGTTTTTTGGGACATTTTGCCCAACCTGCAGAAGGGAGATTCCTGTCCTTAACAGGCTTTATGAAGAGTATGGCGGAAAGGTTGTTGTAATCGGAATGGATACTGATTACGAAGGAAATCCTCCGCCAGCTCTAAAAGCGTTTGTTAAGGAGGAAGGGATTAAGTATCCCGTGGTTGTTGTTGACCAGAAAACCTGGATGAATTATCCGGGCTACTTTACCGGAAGTGATATAATTCCCCAGACATTTTTCATAGATAAAAACGGAGATGTTTGCTACTATGGTGTTGGTTTTGCCCCCGGTGATGAGGTAAAATACAAAGCTGCCATAGATAAACTACTCCACGAATGATAACGGTAAAGAAAGCACAACTTTACAAAACGGTTTTTAAACCGGAAGACCTGCCAGATACACCTTACAATGAGGTTGCCTTTGTCGGACGTTCCAACGTAGGCAAGTCTTCCCTTCTTAATACGATTGTCAAGAATTACCGCCTTGCAAAGGTGAGTTCTTCCCCCGGTAAGACGCGTTCCGTTAATTTTTACTTTGTTAATGATAGGTTTTTTGTCGTTGACCTTCCCGGTTACGGTTTTGCCAGGCTTTCGAAAGCTGAACAGCGGCGCTGGAAGGAGCTTATAGAATCTTACCTTACAGGAAGGGATAAATTAAAAGGAGTTTTTCTGCTTGTTGATTCAAAGGTTGGTCCTACTGACAAGGATATTATGATGAAGGAGTGGCTTGAGTATTACGGAATTCCTTTCTGTGTTGTTGCAACGAAAGTGGATAGGTTAAAAAAGCAGTCTGAAAGGGCTACACTAAAGAGGAGAATCAGACAGAAGTTGGGGATAGATGACAGCGTCAATGTAATTCCCTTTTCTGCCAGAACCCGGGAAGGAAGGGTTGAGATTTTGAAGCAGATAGAACAATTTCTGGAGCAGTAATGCTTTCGGAACTCTCAATTAGAAATTTTGCGACGATAAAAGAGGCGGAGCTTATCTTTGATAATGGATTGAACGTTATCGTTGGCGAAACGGGGGCTGGAAAATCCCTCCTCCTTGGTGCAGTAGGTTTTCTTAGAGGGGATAGGGTAAAACTTCCCATTTCTAACGGGACGGTTGTCGAGGCGGTGTTTGAGAGAGATGGAGAGGAGATAATTGTCCGTCGTGAAATTGTCAACGGTAGGACCCGGTTTTTCCTTAACGGTAGGCGCGTTCCTCAGCAATTAGTAAAAGAAAACATAGCCCCTCTCATAACCATTCAATCTCAGCATGAGTCTATAACCCTCTTGAAACCTTCACGTCAACTAAAGATTGTGGATCAGTTTGCAGGTAACAGTGATTTGCTTGAAGAGTACAGGGCAGCTTATACCCTTTTTTTAAAGGCTAAAGGGAGGTTAGAAATTCTTAAAGAGAGTATGGCAGAGAAGAAGAGAAAGATTGATGTTCTTAAATTTCAGATAAATGAGCTTGAGAGTGTTGAGTGGGGAGAGGAGATAGAAAACGAGCTTTCAAGGCTTGTGGATATCCTTTCAAAGGCAGAAAAAATAAAAGAGGTAATGGCCCTCTCCCGTGCTGAACTGTATGAAGGAGAAGATTCTGCCCACAGTAAAATAGGGAGGGTTTTGAGGGAGATAGAAGAGCTTGATGTGGAAGATTTAATTGAGGAGCTTTCGGATATCCATTATAGAATAGAGGGTTTTGTCTTTGAACTTGAAAAGAGGCTTTCTATTCCGGAGACGGAGAGCTCCCTTGAGGAAATAGAAGATAGACTTTACGAGATGAGAAAACTTAAAGAAAAGTACGGTCCTTCGTGGGGCGATGTTAGAGTATTTTATGAGAGAGCGAAGGCGGAGCTTGAGGAGCTTGAGAACATTGATTTTAAGATAGAATCTGCAGAAAAATCTTATCTTGAAGCCAAGGAGAAGGTTGAAAGACTTGCAGAAGAGCTGTCAAAATCACGAAGGAAGGCGGCAGGACGCCTTGAGAGACGGATAAAAGAACACCTGAAAGAGCTTGAGCTTAAGAATGCGAGGTTCAAAATAGAATTTGAAGCCGTTCCCCTTTCATCTACTGGGAAAGATAGAGTTTCATTCCTATTTACAGGTAATCCAGCTATGCCGCTTCAACCTGTTGATGTTTCGATTTCCGGCGGCGAACTTTCAAGGTTACTCCTATCTATCCTTGCTGAAGGTGGAAAGGCTTCCGATGTTCTTGTTTTTGATGAGATAGATGCCGGTATGTCGGGGAAGGTTCTTTCTCGCGTAGCGGAAAAACTGCTTAAAATTTCAAGGAATGTTCAGATTATAGCTGTATCTCATTCGCCTGCAGTTGTTGCTATGGCCGATACTGTTTTCAAAGTGGAGAAGTCTCCAAAGGGTGAGATAGCAGTGTTTCCTCTTGAGAAAGGAGATGTGGAAAGGGAAATAGCCAGGATGATAGCAGGAGAAATGACGGAAGGTTCGCTTCAAGCTGCCCGGGAGCTTATGGATAGGAAAGGTGAACTTGGATAGGAAAGTAAAAAGTATCTTTATTTTTTCTCTTATCTCTATTTACATTTTTTCCGTCATTCCTGTTCAGGCACTTCCACCTACAAACGATAAGCTTAATCACATTGCTGCTTTTCTCTATCTTGCTCTTTTAGGCAGTTTTTGGATTGATAGAGCCAGGCTTTTTTTATTACTTTTTTCTTACGGTGTTTTTATAGAGCTTACGCAGCTTTTTGTCCCGGGCAGGTGCTGTGACTGGAAGGACGTTGTTGCTGATACAATCGGTATAGCTGCTGGATTTCTGTTGTTTTCGGCTGCATCATCTCTTCTTTGTCTGGTAGGTAAGGACAAGAAACGCTAAAAAGATAAATCCGTTAACACCTGCCATAATTATAGCCGTTTTCATGTAGGGAAGTCCGTAAGTGATGCGCTTCGTGATTAACTGATAAGCTGTATAAGTGTAAATGCCTATTCCAACAAGGAGCGCTGTTTGTAAAATCTTTCTTGCAGTTGCGCTTTTTGAAAACCATAGAAAAAAGAGGGAAAGATAGCCGGCGGAAAGCAGTGGATTTCCGGCTCTTAGAAAGTGAGCGCTTATGAGCAGGAGGCTAAACAGGGTTAATGTGCCTTCAACGGCCTTTCTCATTGTTTACCTTAAAACCTCTAAAGGATTGAGAGGATATGCTTTTCCGTTATGAATTCTGCTTATTTCAAAGTATAGACCGCTTCTTCCCCAGTCGCCGGATATTCCAGAAGTCCCTATAACCTCTCCTCTGTGAACCAGCTGTCCGGGTTTTACATCTATTCTGCCCAGAGATGCATAAATGGTCGTATATCCTTGAGGATGCTCAAGAATGATGACGTTTCCATACTTTTTCAGGAGCTTGTCATCCTTCCCCGCAAACTTAACTATACCAACCTCTGCTGCTTTAACAGGTTCTCCCGGTGGGGCTATTATGAATATTCCCTTGTATCCTTTTGCTCTTATGGTGGTGTCTATCTGCCCGTCAAGTGGCATTTTGAATTCAATTGGTCTGTTTAGGGCAAGGCGGTCTTTGTAGCCAACAAGAATTTTTAACCTCTGTCCCGGTCTTATGAGGTAAGGTTTTCTAATGTGGTTTACTCTTATTATGCTTCTAACGGAGACGCCAAATTTTTTTGCAATTTTTCCTA
>NZ_JALVIW010000046.1:0-4727 GCF_027028515.1 Desulfurobacterium sp.
CCTTATATCAATAAAACCAAAATTGTACTGAAAAACCACAGAATCCAAAGAGTTCCCAATAACAAAATTTAAAATTTTGTCAATATCAGCAGACTTTCCTCCCATACTCCAAATTCGATAGACATTCTTTTCAAGTTCTGGCTTTAGAATCTCCTTGCTGCTTACCTTGTCCGCTATAATGAAAAGATCAACATCTTCTGAGAAATTCTCAGTTAAAAACTGGGAGTAAGTTGCTATTCCACACCTTGTGTTCCAAGTACTGACCCATCCAACTCTAAGTTTCCTATCTGGAAAGATTGGAAGCTTCTCAACATAATCTCTAACCTTTAGAAGCTTTTTAGCACTTTTTTCCCAAGTAAAGTTCTCTAATACAAACTGTTTTGCCTTTTGAGTTTTTTCTCTCTTCTTCTCTTCAGAAAGGGTATAAACTTCCCTCATAGCCTTAATCAAACTCTCCTTCTCCGGCTCAACCCAGTAAGAGTTAAACTGTTTCATGTGGGTTCTTGCTTTAGAAAAACGAAAGTCAACAAGCCATGAGTTATCTTCCCTGCAGAAAAAGGTCTGTCCTCCAAAAGCAGTTGTTATAACAGGAAGCTCAAAGAGCATTGCCTCAGCCATAGGAAGGCCAAATCCTTCTCCTCTTGTCGGCTGAACAAGGCAATCACACTGTTTGTAAAGACCAACAATATAATTGTCTGGAAGGTCTTTATTTATAACCTCTATTTCTGGAGCATTTCCTTTCTCTTTAAATTTCTCAACCAACTCTTCAACGTTATTGTGGGGATTAGGGAAAGTTTTTATTATGAGGACAACATCATCTTCAGCTGTAAAGGCAGAAGTGTAAGCATCTAAAAGAACATCTATGCCTTTACGGGGAAAACAGGAAGATATATGAAGAAACTTAAAGTTCTTTTTTGTCTTTAAAGAATAGTACTTTGGTTTTACTTTTAAAACATGATCAACACCAAGGCCAATAGAAAAAACAGGAATAGTTATTCCGTTATCTATCATAATTTTCTTTACATAAGGAGACATAACAGGAAGAGCATCAAGATAGCGATTAAAGTTTTTAAGATACTCTTTAGGAAACTCTGACTCTTCCCAACCGTAGGAGTTCATAAGGTTGATGTAGGACTTCATATCACTAACCCTTGGAGGGTAAAGGTTCCTTAGGAGTGTTCCTTTCCTGTACCCTTTTTCGCCCTTTTTCCACATAATTTCTACGTCTGGATTGTTTATTAAAAACTCCTTGTTTGGCTCAAAGTCTCCCGGTCCTTCAGTAGAGTAAAGGGCAACCTTTTCAGGGAAAAGGCTATTGAGTGCTCTAGCCATTTCCCTATTCACAATGGCTAAACTGTAAGAGCTATCAAAGGGACCTTCTATCTGGAAATCCACATCCTTCCTTTTAAACTCTTTACTGAAAACTGTTTCGTAGTCTTTTGGGATTTCTACTCCAACAATTTTTTCAAGGAAATTCACAAACTTTTCAATAATATTATCTTTCTCGTAAACTGAAATAGCCTCTTCCTGAGTCTTTAAGATCTCTCTTAAAAGTCTCCTGTTTTTTGAAAGTACGGATAGTAAAGCTGCTATTTTTTTAAAATCCTTTTCCTTTACAAGTACCCCCCCACCATTTAACGTATATCTAACGTTGCTATCTGGAGCATCGTAGGCAACAACAGGAACATTAAGGGCAAAGGCCTCAACAAGAGGAACTCCGAATCCTTCGTGTTCACTCATACATACGAATACATCAGCACATCTATAATAAGCGTAGAGATCTTTATAAGGAATTCTTCCAGTTAATAAAACATCTTCTCCTAACTTAAGGCCATATTTTTTTACTTTATCTTTTACTAACCTCTCGTAAGAAAGATCTGTAGTCCCTCCTACAAGGATAAGCCTTGAAGGTTTATCGGATAACTTCTTGAAATAGCTGAAGATATCTACAAGTTCATCTTGTTTTTTGTTTCCTACAACTCTTCCAACAAACAGTACATTAAAAGAAGTGCCATATTTATCAATAATCCTCGGATTGTAAGGATGGTTCCTTATCTTTTCAAGGTCAAAAAGTAGAGGAATAACCCAAACTTTTTCCGGTAAAAATCCTAAAGATATAAGTTCCTGTTTGTTAACTTTAGAGTCTGCAATTGCAGCAACTGAAATTTCCTTTAAAAGCTTAAGTTGTTCCCTTCCTTTTCTTGCATATTTCCTCAGAAGAGAATCTTCAGGAAAAAACCTCTCTGGGGTTATATTGTGATAAACAAGGACAATTTTATCTTTAAGGGATTTAAGCCAAGAATCAAGATCGTGCCCTAACGAATGGTGAACAAGAAGCACGTTCTCTGGATCTGTTTTATACTGGGAGTAGTGTTTCAGTTCTTTTTTTAACTTCCTGTCAACGTGCTCAACGTAAATTTCTGATTTAAATCCAAGTTTTCTAAGTATATCTCTAATTAAAAGCATTCCATTCGTCACAGCATCACCGTAAGCACTACCAGAGTGAAACTGATGAATTGCTTTCACTTTCATTTGTCCACCGGCTTCTTAGATATCAAAGCATAGTCTAAGTAGAGTTTTTTGAGATCCTCATCCTTAAACTTTTCTTCTGCTAAAGGAGATAAGAAAAGAAGTTTTAAATCAGAGAAACCGAACCATCTTAACATAAAAGACATAGTATCCGGGGGAATTGGCCTGACGTGAGTTTCATCCATATAGAACCTTGGGAAAGCCTCATAGTTCCAAGGATTAATTGTCTCAAGAATTAAAACACCTCCAGGAACAAGTTTTTCAAAAGAAAGTCTTAGGAAATCTTTCAAGTAAGAAGTATCAAAGTGTTCTATCACCTGAAAAGCAGTTATTGCCGAGAACTTCTTACTATTCTCTTCAAGGAAAGAGTTCACATCTTCTTTATAAACTGCGTAACCTCTTTTTTTCAGGTCTTTTACTTGATAACTATCAACATCAACACCTATAGCTTTAATCCTCTGTTCTCTAAGAAGTTCCAAAAACTCTCCTCTTCCACATCCGACATCAAGAACTGGAAACTTAGAAGCAAGCTCTACTGGAATATATTTGAGATATCTTTTTAAGTGCCATTTTACATCTTTATAACTTCCTCTAAAAAGAGATTCAAAAGCAGCATAGTAATCCCTTTCTACTATATCTATTTTTTGGAGCTCTACTTCAATAGTAGTCGGTACCTCCTCTTTCTGGAACTTGGAACCTATGCAGAATAATTCTTTTTTTATTTCTTCAATCTTCAAATCATTCTTTCTTAACTCCTCTTCTATCTTCTTCAACTCTTTTGCTTGTTTTTCTGCAAGATTTCCAAAGCTATTTTTAAAACTTGAGAGATTAACTTCAAGCTTTGAAATAAGTGATTTCAAATTAGAAATCTGAAATTCAGAACTTGCCTCAATACCTCTAACATAAGTTACGAATCTCGGGAGAGTAACAAAGAACTTAATTCCACCGACTATGCTTCCAACTCCGGGCAAAGAGGAAAGAATAGAATAAAAAACCCTATACTTTGAAAGTCCCTTTATCTTTACTCCTCTTTCTCTACCCTCCCTAGAATAGCGAAGGCGAACAATAATATCTATCTTGGAAAACCTCCCTTTTAGCAGATTTTCCAAGTAATATTCAAATCCTTCTGGATCAGGTTCTCTTCCTAAAATTAAGAGGTAAGCTTTTCTTATAAACTCTCCTCCGATATAGGAAAGTAACTCTGACAAATCAACAGAGTTAACAGGATCAACTGTAGGTTGAAAACTTTTCTCAAGACGATCAAGTTTCCGCATTTCTCGTTCTACTTCCGACAGAAGTTCTTCCTTCTTTATTTTTGAGGAATTTATCTCAATCATTGCTTTTGATCTGAAATCCTCCTTAAATCTACTTCCATCATAATAGCAACTAAATCATCAAATTTGACCTTTGGTACCCAACCTAACTTCTTCTTAGCCTTTTCCGGATTTCCAATCAGCAAATCAACTTCAGCAGGCCTGTAAAACCGAGGAGAAACCTCAACAATGACTCTTCCACTCTTCCTGTCTATTCCTCTCGCACCTACCCCTTCACCTTCCCAAACTATGTTAAAACCGGCAAGCTCTGCAGCCTTTTCAACAAATTCTCTGACGGAGTGGGTCTCTCCGGTTGCCAGAACGTAGTCGTCCGGCTCATCCTGCTGAAGCATAAGCCACATACCTTCAACGTACTCCGGAGCATAACCCCAGTCTCTCTTAGCATCAAGGTTCCCAAGAATTAGTTTATCCTGAAGGCCGTACTTAATTCTCGCCAAGGAGTAGGTAATTTTCCTCGTAACGAATTCAAGCCCCCGTAAAGGGGACTCGTGGTTGAAGAGGATTCCAGAGCAGGCAAAAATACCAAAGGACTCCCTATAGTTAACAGTTATCCAGTGGCCAAAGAGCTTTGCAACTCCGTAGGGACTGCGGGGATAGAAAGGAGTATTCTCCGTTTGTGGAACTTCCTGAACTTTTCCAAACATCTCACTGGTAGAGGCCTGATAGAACTTTGCATCGGGCTTGATAGTTCTTATTGCCTCAAGGAGCCTAAGAACTCCAATGGCATCAACCTCTGAAGTCAAAATAGGCTGCTCAAATGAAACACCTACAAAGCTCTGAGCTGCAAGGTTGTAAACTTCATCTGGCATTACTTTCTCAATTACCCTCATGACGTTCGTAAGCTCAAGGAGATCCATATAGAGG
>NZ_JALVIW010000047.1:0-35268 GCF_027028515.1 Desulfurobacterium sp.
TTAGGTGAAAGATTCCTGTAAAAGTCAAGTCCGGCCTCTCCAACGGCTACAACCTTTTCATCAGAAAGAATCTCTTTAAGTTTTTCCTTTACACCGGCAACGTAGTTAGATGCATCATGAGGATGAATACCCGCTGAAGCGTATATGAACCGCTCTGTTCTGGCGAGCTCAAGAGCCTTTAAACTATCCTCAATGTTGCAGCCAACCGTAACGACAGCTTCTAACTTCTGCTTACACTCTTCTATTACCTTTTCTCTATCGCTATCAAACTGGGGAAAATGTAGATGCGCATGGGTATCTATCAAACTGTTACCTCCTCTTTTTTATTATGCCGGAAAGCTTCATCCTTTTAAGTTTTAATAAAATTGACTTTGCCTCTTTCTCTGTAAACATTCCGGCCGTTACGCGGTAGTACCTGCCAAACCTACTAACGCTTGCAGGAATTCCAGCCTTTTTAAGTTTGTGAACAAGCCTTTCTGCGTTGACCTTCTTGCTAAAAATTCCAACCTGAACAAAGTAATCTCTATTTTTCTTCTTAGCTTCCTTTGTTTTCTTAACTTCCTTCTTAACAGCAACTTCCTGCCTGGTAACTTCTGTTTTCTTTTCCACTACAGGCTTGCCTGAAACCCTGGATGTAGCTTTCTGTTCCTTTTTCTCTGCAACCTCCACTTCCTGCTTTTTCTCAACTTTCTTTTCTACTTTTTTCTCAGCAGGAGGGACAGCCGGTTTACCGTTCACAACTACAACCTTTTCCTCCGGTTTGGGACGTGAAAGGGGCGTCAGAGAAGCTATAGTTTTCATAAGTTTCTGTTTCTCAACCTCAAACTCCTTCTTTGCCGTGGTATAACCGTAATTTTTACCCACCATAAATCCAATACCATAGGAAACCATTAAAAGAACAACTGCTGCAGCCATTAAAATGTAATAAAGTTTTTTGTTCTTCTCCATCTCTACATCCTCCCCGGCGCGTTTACATTAAGTATATTAAGTCCTGAACGGATTGTTTTCCTAACACCATTTACAAGGTACAGCCTTGCCGAAGAAAGTTCCGGATTATCGGCATCCACAACTCTATTTTTGTTGTAATACCTGTGAAAAGCTGAAGCAAGGTCTATCAAATAGTAAGGTAAAAGATGCGGCTCTCTCTTCCTTGCCACTGCTTCAAGAGTTGATTTTAATCCGTAACACTTAAGTATTAGGTCAAATTCCTCCTCTCCAAGAAGTTCAAGGTGTTCTACTGAAGGTTCTATACCTTTTTCTTTTGCCTTATCAAGGATACTGGAAATTCTTGCATGAGCATACTGAACGTAATAAACGGGATTCTCGCTCTTTTCAGAAAGAGCAAGATCTATATCAAAATCAAGGGGCGTGTCGTGTCTTTTTGTAAGGAAGAAAAACCTAACAGCATCAACGCCAACTTCATCAATAAGCCAATCAAGTGTAACAAAATTGCCCGCCCTTTTTGACATCTTCACTTCTTCACCGTGTTTAAAAAGTTTCACAAGCTGAACAAGCACAACCTCAAGCCAATCTGAAGGTTTTCCCAAAGCTTCTATGGCTGCTTTTACTCTCGGTATGTAACCGTGATGGTCAGCGCCCCATATATCTATTCCTCTATCGTAACCCCTTAAAATCTTATCGTAATGGTAAGCTATATCTGAGGCAAAGTAGGTATATTCTCCCGTGGAGCGCTTCACAACTCTATCTTTATCGTCTCCAAACTGAGAGGTTCTAAGCCACAGAGCACCATCTTTCTCATAAATTAAGCCTTTCTCTTTAAGAAGTTCAAGAACCTCTTCAACCTTACCGCCTGTATAAAGACTTTTTTCGCTGAACCAATGGTCAAATTCAACTTTCAGCCTTCCAAGCGTTTTTCTTATCTCTTCTAAAAGGACTTTCTTTCCAAACTCTGCAGCAAGCTCAATTGCCTTTTCCTCTTCCATATCCACAATTTCAGGATACTGAAGTATAAGCTCTTTAGCTATGTCAATAATGTACTCTCCCCTATAGGCATCTTCAGGAAGAACGAGTTTTCTACCCGCAAGCTCCTGAATCCTGTAATAGATTGAAATACCCAGAAGCTTAATCTGTCTGCCGGCGTCGTTTATGTAAAATTCTCTCTCCACGCTGTAACCTGCAAGTTTCATAACCCTTGAAAGAACATCGCCAACGACTGCTCCTCTACCGTGCCCAACATGTAAAGGTCCGGTAGGATTTGCAGAAACATATTCGATTAAAACCCTTTCACCTTTTCCAATGTTGGAAATAAAGAAGTCGGTTTCTACCACTTTCTTTAAAAGTTCAGCGTAAAAATCTGGTGAGAGAAAAAAGTTAATGAAACCATTACCGGCAACTTCTACTTTCGAAAATTCCTTTTCGTTAGAGAGTATCTCTGCAAGTTCTTCTGCAATCTTAATCGGCGGTTTTTTCAACGTTTTAGCAAGGAGAAAAGCCGCATTGGTGGCGACATCTCCGTATTCTTTTTTCTTGGGCGGTTCAAAAGAAGCCCTTTCAAGAATATCATCAACATCCACTCCGAAAGCGGAAAGAACTGCAGAAGCCACCTTTTCTTTTATCGTATCTTTCATACACGACTCCCCGGATATAAAGTAGTGCCACAAATATTTTATTTTATCGTAGAAAGATATTCAAACAGCAAAGTGTGAAAAAGGTAAAATAGTGAAAACAACCCTGAAAGAGGTAGAGAATGATTTCCTATAGAGACTTGCTGAAGGATAGAAAAATTTTCTACTACATAGAAAGAGCCGATTATTTTCTAAAAAACATGGGGTACACCTATCACGGCATAAAACACGTAGTCTGGGTTGCCAGCCGCGCAAGGATGATTTTAGATAGGTTGAACTATCCTGAAAGAGAAGTTGAGCTTGCTGGAATTGCAGGCTTACTCCACGATATAGGGAATATCGTATCCAGACACGACCACGCACAGGCAGGTGCACTCCTTACCTATCAGTTACTCAAAGATAAAAACCTGCTAACAGAAGAAGATCTGACTGATCTGATGTACGCTATAGGAAACCACGAATCAGCCACCGGCGTTCCTGTAACGCCAATTGCAGCTGCTGTCGTAATAGCGGATAAATCTCACGTTAGCAGAAATAGAGTGAGAAAAGACAGTAACATAAAAGAGGATATTCATGATAGGGTTAACTTTTCCATTTTTTATTCCGATATCGAGGTAAATCCAGATAAAAAAACCATCAAATTAGTTTTAAAAATGGATACCTCAATATCAGATATTTTAGAATTTTTCAGCATTTTTAAAGAAAGAATGGAAATGTGCAGAAGGGCAAGCAGGGTTTTGGATTGCAAATTCAGGATAAAAATTAACGGGAAAGATTTATAAAGAGGTATCAATTTCTACGTGAGAAGCAGAAACGACCACCTTTCCAGAAACGCAGAAATGTCTGACGGGGCATTCTTCTCTTTTAGGACAGTCGCCATTCTTTCTGTAGTGACACCCGTGCTTGCTCAACAGCCATAGAGGCCTGAACATTGAAACCGGCGGAATACCTTCATCTTTTAAAGCTTCATCCCACACTTTTATGACAAGTTTCCTTACGGTTGCCGTTATACTTTTTGCCCTGTAGCTTCCCGTTATACATCCCGTGGTAAAGGTTGCCCTTGTTACATGAACATCAACAGGAATGGGTAGTTTTCCCACATTCTCAAAAGGCAGGTCTTCAACCTTCTCTTTCAAAATTCTTATCCAGTGAGGGAAAATCTTCCTGCCGGATAGGTTAGGAAACTTTTCATGCCACTTTTTATCGTCAATTTTTCTGTAAGTCTCATCAACCATATAGTTAAAACTGTCGAAGAAGGAGAGAAAACTGCCGCCAAACTCACCGGCTATTGTTTGAGAAATATTCCACCAGATATCGGTATCCTTATCCTTCCTCATCGCAATTCTGTGCTTCAAAAGAGCTTTTTTGAGCTCATTTCTTCCCCTTTTAACAACCTCCTTCGGTGAAAAAATCCACTGAAGTTCCTTGTCTTTAAGTGCCTCCACTGCACTTTCCCAGAGCTTTTTCGCATCTCTCATGTAATCAAGAGCGGTGACAAGGGAAAGAACAGCTATAAGTTTCTCCCTATCTTTCAACGGAACTTTCTTTATCTCATCGTCCGGAAGTTCTTTAAAGCTAAAAATCCCCCCTTTTTCAAGTCTTTTTACAAGCACCTTCGCAACTTTTTTTGCTCTTTCCGGATGAATCTCAAGGTTAACCCTTTTTCCCATCTTCTTCCCCTGATTTTAAATTTAATGCTTTTTACGGCTGCCGACAAAACCGCCAAAGAAACAACTATCCCCTGCAGCGCAGGTTTTGCATCTCAAGACCTGAACAATGAAAAGGGGGAAAAGTATAAAAAGAAATACAGATTCTTTCTCAGGAACCAAAATTAACGGAAAAAGAAAGAAAAAAGCCCAGTAAACGGTTGCCACTTTTGTGTAAGGAAAAAAGAAAGAACGGCTCTTCCTTTTTATTCTAAGTAATCTCCCAACCCTATCCCATTTAACGGTGCAACCTCTACCGTAGAGAGGGCAGGAAGGACAGAGAGAAAAACGCAAAAAGAAAAATCCCGAAACGACAAAAACACCATAAACCACTTTCATACTGGAAGTTAAAAAATAAAACCCCGCAAGCGTATAAACCAAGATTAAAAATGTTTCTATAAAGGCCATGTTAGCGCTCTTTCAGAACAGTTAATATCCTTTCTCTTATTTCGTTTAACTTGCTTTCATCAGTTATTTTGTTGTGTTCCATATCCGTGATGTAAAAAGAGTCGATAACCCTGTTCCCTTCCGTTGATATTATGGCTCTACGAAGTTTCGTTCCGGCATTAACAAGCTCTCTCGTAATAGCGTAGAGCAGCCCGAGTCTGTCCCAGGTAGAGACTTCAACAATCGTGTACTTTTCTGACGTTTTATTGTCAAATTTCACTTTCGTGGCAGGTTTGGGAAGATTACTTCTAAAACCTTTATTTTTAAAAGGATTTTTTAAAAGTTCTTCCACAACAATTTCATCCCTGTACACCTTCTTCACATACTCCTTAACTTTTTTGATAATATCTTCTTCCGGTACCTCCTCCGACACCGTGGAAACTCTTATCGTGTAAACCATAAAGTCAATTCCGTCAACTGTAACAGCTTTGTTTATATAAGCACCTTTTATGTTGAGGTTAAGATAGGTAAAAATACCGGCAATTTTGTAGAAAAAGGCTCTCTTGTATCTGTCAACAACTGTCAGTTCGCAGTAGCCCATTTCAGGGAAAAAGTCAGGTTCAACGCGAATATTCTTATCCTCTTCAATGAGCTCCTTCACCATTTTCAAATGTTTAACTACATCCTCCGGCGAGTAGGTTCTCAAGTAGTCAGGCTCTGCCGATTTAAAAAGCTTTTCAAGGAGGACTTTATCAACATCATCTTTAAGTAACTCCTTGACTTTTTCCGCCTTTTTCTTCACTTTCTCTTCTATCAATTCTTTTACATTTTTACCGGCGTGAAAAACATCCATGGCGGAAGAGAAAAGCTCCCAGAGGAGAGCTGCCTTCCATCTATCCCAACCACCGGGACCAACAGCTTTTATATCTGCACAGGTTAAGAGGAACAACTTTTTAAGCCTCTCTTCGGTTCCGCATTCTTTTACAAAACTCTCTATCAACTTTGGATCACTTATATCCCTTCTAAAGGCAAGGTGGGACATAAAGAGGTGATTCTTTATCAGCCAGGCAATCTCGTCTATATCTTCATCGGGAAAGTCAAGTTTTTTAAGGTAGCGCCTCGCTATTGCCGCTCCGACATTTTCATGCTTACCCCTCTTTCCTTTCCCTATATCGTGGAGAAGAGCTGCAATGTAAAGAAGTTCGGGTTTTTCAAGGTCGTCTAAAACCTGATAGAGACCGCGGGTTTCTATGTTTATATCCCTTATTTTTTCAAGTTCTCTAACGGTCATTATCAAGTGTATGTCCGTTGTAAACTTGTGATAGGTATCAAACTGAAAATGCCCCCTTAACCTTTCAAAATCCGGAATTAACGTATCAAGTACTTTACAGTCGTGCATTAATTCAAGAACGTAAGAAAGCCTGACTGGATTCATGAGAATTTCCTTAAACTTTAAAAGCACCTCTTTTTTCTGGAACTTTTTCTTTTCAGTTTCTGCAGAAAGTTTGAATATGCTGAAGGCAGTGGGTGATATAGAAAAGCCAAACTTCTGCACAAGTTTAAAAGCTTCAACCACAAGAGCCGGATTCTTTAACACTTCTGTTTCCCTATTTTCGTAGATATAAAGGGACCCTTCGTGCTCGTAAAAATGGGGACTTAACTCGTGCTCTTTCTTTAAAACAGAGAAAATCGACTTTCTACTGCTTTTTAAAGACTCTCTTGACTTTCTTATTATTTCCCTCGTAATAATCGACAGGTCAAGGGCTGAATTAAAGTAACTTTTCATAAAGCTTTCTACGCCTTTATTGTCCCTTGAAAAGCCGAAAAATTCAGCAACTTCCCTCTGAAGCTGAAAACTCAAAATGTCACTCTTTCGTCCACTTATTATGTGAAGATGATTCCTGACCCTCAAAAGAAAATCGTAAGCTGAAATAACATCTCTAAAACTCTTCCAATCGATAATATTTTTATCTATAAAACCTGAATAGTTTTGAATATCGTAAACAATTTTCGCAATCCAGAATGCTTCATGAAGGTCTCTTAATCCACCCTTGCTTTCCTTTACGTTCGGCTCCTGATAATAGACAGTTCCAAAAAATCTTTTATACCTTTCATTCCTTGACTTAACTATCTCATCGATAATGTTTTCTGCATTTTTCTTCACAAAACGAAAAAATTTCCTCTCAAAACTCTCAGCAACTTTTCTATTGCCTTCGACAAAGCGAATTTGAAGAAAATTTGTAAGAATGCTCAGGTCATTTTTCGCAAGTGAAAGAGCCTCATCAACACTCCTTGGCGCATAGCCAAGATCTATGTTAAAAGAGAGCATATAGTAGTAGAAAGCTTCAAGATCTTCTTTGTAAGCATCGGTGAGCTTACCGTCATAAAGAAGGTTAAAATCCATATCTGAGTAGAAGTTAAGTTCTCCTCTTCCGTAACCACCAAGAGCAACAAGACAACACGGAATGCTCCACCTGCCAAAAAATTGGGGAAAGACACCCTTTAAAAGTTTATCAAGGGCATTTTTTAAATCCTGAGCCACGTGAAAGCCTGTCTCTTTATCAAAGTGGCGTTTTTTTATCCTTTCCCTCTCTTTGAAATACTCTTCCTTAAGAGACTCAAGATTCAAGCTACTCCTCCAGTCCCGCCAGATGCCAGAGTCTATCAAAAACCTTCTCGTAACGGTGCGCCAACGGCAAATCATCTTTTATAACAACAAGGTTCTCGTCATTCCTCTTTTCAGCACTCACAGTCCAGTTAAAACTTCCCGTAATAACGGTTTTTCCATCTATAACCGCAAATTTGTTGTGCATCAATCCACCGCCACTTCCCCTTTTAAATCGAACCGGAACACCTGCCTTCTTAAGGATTGGCGCCACGCACCTTTTAGATTTTGCAGTTCCCTGATCTATTATAACCCTTACCTTGACGCCCCTTTTATGAGCTCTAATAAAAGCCTTAACTATCTTTTTTGATGTAAAACTGTATATGGCGGCATCTATACTGTGCTTTGCACTATTTATCTCTTTTATCAGGGTATCGGTACAACCACCCCGTGGCGAAAAATGAACCTCAACAGAAATAGAAGCTGCACCTGAAACAACCGGCTTCTGCTCCTTCTGAAAGGAACATGAAAAAAGGGAAAAATAAAAAATCAACAGGAGAGGAAAAACCTTCCTCACCGCTTTTGCTCCACTTTTACCTTATCAACAACAGAAGAACCACCAAGGTATTTAGAACCTATAACTGAGAGGAAAATAGAATTAAGGATAAAAAGTGCGCCAAGAATTGCCGTCGTTTTCGTAAGAACAGACGCCGTATCTGCTCCAAAAGCAGAAGAAGCACTTCCACCACCCATGAGGGAAGAGATATCACCTTTCCCTGGCTGAATAAGAACAACAATAACAAGAAGAATCGCAAGAACGGCATGAACTATAAGTAAAAGGGTAAACATCCGTTACCTCCCAAAGTTCACAATTTTTACAAAAGATTCAACCTTCAAACTTGCCCCACCTACCAGGGCACCATCTATATTGTTCATCGCCATCAAGCCGTCAACATTTTCAGGTTTAACGCTTCCACCGTAAAGAATTCTCACAGATTCAGCTTTTTCACTTCCAAAAAGCTCCGAGAGTTTTTCTCTTAAAAACCTGTGAACCTCTTCAGCAAGTTCCGGCGTCGCCGTTTTACCGGTTCCAATAGCCCACACAGGCTCGTAAGCAATAACAAATTCGCTGTCAGCTGAAACCCCTTTGAGACCCTCTTCAAGCTGACTTCCAACAACATCAAACGTTTTTCCCTCTTCTCTTTCCTCAAGAAGCTCACCAACGCAGAGAACAGGAACTAAACCGTGAGAAACTGCAGACAAAACTTTCTTATTTATAAGCTCATTACTTTCACCAAAGATATGTCTTCTCTCCGAATGTCCCAAAATGACAAAGCTGCATCCGGCATCTTTCAACATCAACGGTGAAATTTCGCCGGTAAAAGCACCTTTTTCCTCAAAATACATGTTCTGAGCACCAAGCCTTACATTTGTTCCATTAAAAATTTCACTTACAGGATATAGAGAAGTAAAAGGGGGACAGATAAGAATATCCCTATCAGTAACGTTAGAAACGGCCTTGACAAAATCTCTGGCAAACTCGATACTCTCAGAAACTGTCTTGTTCATCTTCCAGTTTCCAGCAATTAAAGGCTTTCTCACACCATCCTCCTCAAGATGCTTTAACAAGTTCATATTTAGGCTTTCCAGTAAGAACCGCTTCCCTGTCAATAGTCACTTTCTTTATGTCTCTTCTATTTGGAACCTCAAACATTATATCAGTCATCAGTTTCTCCATTATAGCTCTCAAGCCTCTGGCACCGGTTTTTCTTTTAATAGCTTCCCTTGCAATTTCTCTTAAGGCATCATCGGTAAATTCAAGTTCTACACCCTCAAGCTCAAACAACTTCTTATACTGCTTAACAAGAGCATTTTTGGGTTCTTTAAGTATCCTGATAAGATCCTCTTCCTGAAGCTCCGACAGGGTGGCTATTACAGGCAACCTTCCTATAAGTTCAGGTATAAGTCCGAATTTCACAAGGTCTTCAGGCTCAACGTATCTTAAAAGCTCATTTCTCTCCATCGTTTTCCTGGCAAGGTCAGCATTAAAGCCCATCGTTCCTTTACCGATTCTTTTTGCAATAATATCTTCAAGCCCGACAAATGCTCCACCACAGATAAAGAGGATATTTGAAGTATCTATCTGAATGTACTGCTGCTGGGGATGTTTTCTCCCACCCTGCGGTGGAACATTGGCAATCGTTCCTTCAAGTATTTTAAGGAGAGCCTGTTGAACGCCCTCGCCGGATACGTCTCTCGTTATGGAAGGATTTTCGCTCTTCCTTCCAATTTTATCTATCTCATCGATGTAAATTATCCCTCTCTCTGCCTTTTTTACATCCATATCGGCATTCTGGAGAAGCCTTAAAAGAATATTTTCCACATCCTCACCAACGTAACCTGCCTCTGTAAGGGTCGTTGCGTCAGTTATTGCAAATGGAACATCAAGAAACTTTGCAAGTGAACGGGCAAGTAGCGTCTTTCCTGAACCTGTAGGACCTATAAGGAGAATATTGCTCTTTTCAATCTCAACATCATCGGGCGACGATGTTTGTGTGAAAATCCTTTTATAATGATTGTAAACGGCAACAGAAAGAATCTTTTTAGCCTCCTCCTGACCGATAACGTACTGATCGAGAAATTCTTTTATCTCTTTAGGCGTGGGTAATTTACCGGGTTCTACTGCTGATGTTTTTTCTCTCTTTTGAGAGTGAATCATTTCATAACATTCATCAACGCAGTAGTTGCAGATTGCAACGCCCTTAGGACCGGTTATAAGTGCTTCTACCTCAGATGCACTCTTACCGCAAAATGAACAACGTCTTGGTGGAATTTGTGTTTCAAACATTCACATCACCTCTCAATATAAATAAGGTCGTTTAAATTTTCTGACAGACTAAATATAATACATGTTGCAGAAAAAGTTAATGGGAGCAGAAAAATGGTCAAAATAAAAGTGTGTGGAATAACAAATATCGAAGACGCATTGGCAGCTGTTGAAGCAGGAGCTGATGCTGTAGGTTTCATAATCTTCAAAGGAAGCAAACGCTACATATCCCCCCTTGAAGTAAGACACATAACCAAAGAGTTACCCCCTTTCGTCACAAAGGTAGGTGTCTTTGTAAACGAGGACAGGGCAACAGTCCTCGAGATACTAAGCTACGCTAACCTCGATTTTGCACAACTCCACGGTGACGAAACGCCAGAGTACTGTAGATACATAGGAAAAAGAAGAGTTATTAAAGTTTTTAGATTAAAAGATGAAACGAAAGTAAAAAGAGTTAAAGATTATGAAAATGTAGCATCGGCAATTCTCCTCGATACATTTTCACAGAATGCGTTTGGTGGAACCGGCAAAACCTTTGACTGGAACATAGCTCTAAAAGTCAAAGAAGCAGTTAACATTCCTTTAATCCTATCCGGCGGACTCAATAGTGAAAATGTGTCCGCAGCAATTGAAAACATTAGACCTTATGCCGTCGATGTTTGCAGTGGTGTAGAGTCCCACCCGGGGAAAAAAGACAGAGAAGCGGTAGAAAAGTTCATAAGAACGGCAAAATGCAAGGGATAAAACAACCCATTGACAAATACGAACACAGTGCAGATATTATGTAAAGCAACATTAAAGGAGGGGTGCCCGAGCTGGCCGAAGGGGCACGACTGGAAATCGTGTGTACCCCCACAAGGGGTACCGCGGGTTCGAATCCCGCCCCCTCCGCCATTTATAGTGTAAAATAACAACAAGAAAGGTCGGGTCCTCCGCAACACCTGGACGGTGAACCCCGCCAGGCCCGGAAGGGAGCAACGGTAAGCCGGAAGGGTGTGTGCGGTAAGGGTCCGGCCCCTTACCATAAAGCTATTGAGGTCTTTTCTACTATGGGATACCTTGCCATACCGAGAAAGTACAGACCCTCACGATTTAGCGATGTCGTAGGTCAGGAACACGTCACAGAAACCATCAAAAACGCAATAAAAACCGGGAAAATAGCCCACGCTTACATATTTGCAGGGCCAAGAGGTGTAGGGAAAACAACAACAGCCCGCATAATAGCCAAAGCCTTAAATTGTGAGAATCCCCGGGACGGCGAACCGTGCAACGCATGTTCAATATGCAATGCGATAAACAAAGGGGCTTTCCCGGATGTTATAGAGATAGACGCCGCATCAAACAGAGGTATAGACCAGATAAGAGAGCTGCGGGAAACGGTTTTCTATTCACCAACAAGGGGCAAGTACAAGGTTTACATCATAGACGAATTTCACATGCTCACAAAAGAGGCGTTCAATGCGCTTTTGAAAACCCTTGAAGAGCCACCAGAGCACGTTGTTTTTATCCTTGCAACAACAGAGCTTGACAAAATTCCGGCAACCATCCTGTCACGCTGTCAGAGATTCCTCTTTAAAAAAGTTCCTGAAAACAGAATAATAGAAACCCTTGCAGATATATGTGGAAAAGAAAGTGTAAACTTTGAAACGGAAGCCCTAAAACTCATTGCCGTCGCTTCTGAAGGCTGCCTTAGAGACGCTGAAAGTCTCCTTGATCAACTAATAGCCCTTTCTTCAGGAAACATAACAGCAGAAGTGGCTTCCCGCTTTTTAGGAGTTCTGGGTTCAAACATTCTCAAGAATCTCCTGGAAAAAGGATTTACAGGCGATCGAAAGGGACTTAAAGAGCTTCTTGACCAGCTTGAGTCAACGGGATACAACCCTTCAACCATCACGAGACAGTTGTTGAGCTTTATTGAAGAAGAATTTTTAAAACAAGAGAGTCAGTGGAATAAAGAAGAACTTACCGCAGCATTCGAAATAGTAACAAAGAATCTTAAAACCATAGAATCCCATCCTTTTCCGTTTACCGCACTGCTGTTTACACTTTATAAACTCTCATACTTTAAAGAGGTTAAAAAACTGTCCGAAATTTTAAAAGGCGATATCAATTTCAGCGCTTTGACTCCTGAAACTTCCACCAACAGTTTAAAAAAAAATTCCAATAAAAATGAAATAAAAGACACCAACGGCTTTAATCTCAATCACTACATAAAAGATGTAATAAAAGGCAAAAATATCGTTGAGATTATTCCCAAAAACATGACCGCCTATGAAAGACTCGATGCAAAGAAAAAAGAGTTAGAAATAGAGTACGGAAAACATGTCGTAATAGTAAAACCCGCACAGGATGATAAAAGCAGAGAGGTGAAATTAGACCCGGAAACTGAAAAGAAAGTTGATAAAATAGCATCACTTTTTAACGCTAAAATTGTTCCGGGATATCCGAGGAAAATCAAATGAAAATACTGATAATAGATGATGAAGCCGGCATAAGGGAAAGTCTATCTGACATTCTTAAAGACGAAGGCTACAACATTTCTCTGGCGGAATCGGGAAACAAGGGACTGGAAAAGATATACTCTGAACTTCCCGACATCATTATTCTTGACCTGTTTTTACCAGGAATTCCGGGCATGGAGATACTCAAGAAGCTTTCAAAAGAAAAAATAACGGAAAAAGCGGTTATCATCGTTATCTCGGGACACGGCAACATACAGACGGCGGTAGAAGCCATTAAAATGGGCGCTTTTGACTTTATAGAGAAACCCATAAACTTTGACAGACTTCTCAGCGTTCTCGAAAAGGCGAAGAAACAACTATCTCTCATAAAAGAAACAACCATTTTAAAAGAAAGGTTGTCTTCTGAAACGATAATTGGAAACAGTCCTGCCGTAAAAAAACTCAAAGAACAGATAGAAGCGGTAGCACCGGTTGACAGCACGGTTATCATCTACGGTGAAAGCGGTACAGGAAAGGAACTGGTGGCAAGAAGCATCCATAATTTAAGTAAAAGAGCAAACGCACCGTTTATTCCTATAAACTGTGCCGCAATTCCTGACAATCTAATTGAGGCAGAGCTGTTTGGGTACGAAAAGGGCGCTTTCACAGGTGCAAACGCAAGAAAAAAAGGAAAGTTTGAGATAGCAGACGGAGGAACAATATTTCTTGACGAGATTGGCGACATGCCGTTAATGGCACAGTCAAAACTGCTTAGAGTCCTTGAAGAAAAAGCCGTTGAAAGAATAGGAAGCATTGAAAAAATCAGTGTTGACGTAAGAGTCGTTTCGGCAACAAACAAAAACCTTGAAAAAGCGATAGAAGAAGGAACTTTCAGAGAAGATCTCTACTACCGATTAAACGTAATTCCGATACATGTTCCTCCACTAAGAGAAAGAGGAGAAGATGTCCTCCTTTTAGCAGACCACTTTTTAACAAAATTTTCTGCAGATTACAAAAGGGAAAAACCCCGGCTGTCTGAAAGCGTAAAAGAGATATTTCTCAAGTACCGCTGGCCTGGAAACGTTAGAGAACTGAAAAACCTGATGGAACGGCTCGTAATACTTGTAAGGAAAGAAAAGATCGAACCGGAAGATCTTCCAGATAACATGTTCAGTAGAAAAGGATTCTCTGTGAATAGGTTTACTGTCTTACCGTTAAAGGAAGCAAGAGAAGAATTTGAAAAAGAGTACATCGTGTCTATACTTAAAGAGACCGGCGGTGACATGAAAAAAGCCGCTGAAAAAATGCAGATTGACCTTTCAAATCTTTACAGGAAAGTGAACAAATACGGGATAAACAGTGACACTGTTTGATTTCTTTAACATAACCGGGCTTTTGGCATTTGCAGTCTCAGGCGTATATAAGGGTGCAGGAAAGGAACTTGACATTCTCGGCGTATCAGTATTGGGATTTTTAACAGCCCTTGGCGGCGGCATAATGAGAGACGTTATTGTAAATAGAATTCCTGTGGCGCTTACAGGTTACGGTGATGTATCGTTTGCCATAGGAGGCATTGCCCTTGGGATATTCCTCTACAGAGTTTTCAAAATAGATATATCTTCAAAAACAATAGTTAAAATCTTTGATGCCATAGGGCTTGCAGCTTTTACCGTTACCGGTGCACTTGTGGGAATAAAAGCGGGATTAAACGTTGTCGGTGTAATTATTGTTGCGGTTCTCACGGGAACGGGTGGAGGAATGACCAGTGACATCCTGATAGGGGAAGTCCCTTCCATCTTAAGGGAAGATGTTTACGCAACCTGTGCAATGTTTGGTGGTCTTCTGCTCTTTGTCCTGACCAGAGTATCTATTCCCCTCCAGATAGCCACGTTCACAACACTCATTTTTACTTTAAGTTTCAGACTTTTAGCAATTTTCAAAAACTGGCATCTTCCGAGGTTTTAGATGGAAGTTGACAGAACACTGGAAGAGCTAAAAAAACACAATCTTTACAGAAAGCTAAAAACTATTGAAAGAGCAGAAGGTGTTTATGTTTACATAAACGGAAAACGGTTTGTTAACTTCTCATCAAACGACTACCTCAGCCTTGCATTTGACAAACGCCTTGCAGAAAACCATAAAAAGTGCTTAGAAAGATGGGGTTCAGGTTCAGGTGCTGCAAGGCTTGTTACGGGAAATTTCACCGTACACGAAGAGTTAGAAAAAAAGTTGGCAAAAATGAAAAAAACGGAAGCGGCACTCCTTTTTACATGCGGCTACATGGCAAACTTAGGGATACTCTCATCCCTCCTTGGCAACGGAGATGCTATTTTCAGCGATGAGCTAAATCATGCAAGTCTCATTGATGGTTGCAGACTTTCAAAGGCGAAAGTTTTCATATACAAACATAGAGATGTTGACCATCTTGAAGAATTACTAAAAACAAACAGATCTGAGTTTAAAACGGCCGCTATCGTTACAGATTCCGTTTTCAGCATGGACGGTGACATAGCACCGCTCGACAAACTGCTAAAACTTGCAGAAGATTACAACACCTATCTAATCGTTGATGATGCCCATGCAACCGGTGTTATTGGAAACTCATCCTTTGATTTTTTTGATATAAAACCCACCGAAAAAACAATCATAATGGGAACTCTGGGAAAAGCCATAGGCACTTTCGGTGCCTTTGTTGCCTCAACAAGCAGAATGAAAGAATTCTTTGTAAACAGAGCAAGAACCTTCATTTTCACAACCGCCATTCCGCCCCACATAGCATGTATGACCATAAAAAACCTGCAAGAGATTAAAAGTAGAATGAATAAGTTACAGGAAAATATAGAATTACTTTCAAAGCTTACAGGTATAAAAAGTCAAACAGCCATATTTCCCCTTATCGTTGGCGATTCCGGCAGGACGCTGCAGTTATCAGAAAAACTTCTTGAAAAAGGTTTCATAATACCCGCAATACGTCCACCAACAGTACCTGAAGGTACGGCAAGGCTCAGGATTACTGTTGCTGCAGGACACACGGCAGAAGATATAAAAAACCTATCGGACGCACTAAAAACACTAATCTGATACTCTGTTTCTGCCACCTTTCTTTGCCCTGTAAAGTGCCTCATCCGCCTTTTTAATAACTTTTTCAAGAGATTCACCTGGTTTTCTTTCAGCAACACCGAGACTCACAGTGATTCTCACTTCTCTGCCATCACTCGTTTTTATCAACATGTTCTCAACAGCTTTTCTTATCCTCTCTGCAAGCTTAAGAGCATCCTTAACATCCGCATGAGGCAGATATATTACAAATTCTTCTCCACCATAACGTACAAGAATGTCACTCGATCTTATAAGTCTTTTTATTTTTTCAACCAATGTTTTTAAAACCATATCTCCGGTTTCATGACCATAGGTATCGTTTATCTTCTTAAAGTGGTCTATATCTATCATAACGACTGAAAAGCGGGATTCCTGTCCCATTTTTTCAAGCATCTCGTCTATTTTTTCAAGAACATACCTGTTATTAGTACTTGTCAGAGCATCTACAAAAGCTTTTTCAGACACCTCTTTCAGTTTTTGGGAAAGTAAATCTATGTATTTTTTTTAGTGTACCGCTTATCTCGTAAATATTTCTCTTTATCTCATCACTAACGTCACCGAAAGTTTTAGACGAGAAATAATACCTTTCTATGTCATCGAATTTACGATTTCTTAAAAGTCTCAGCAAATATAGAACTTCTCTTCTCTGGCGTTTCAGATTATATATATCTACTAAAGATGCGAATAGTATCAATAAAAATACTGATGCAAAAGAAAACATAACCATCAGACTTGTATTTCTAACGTGAGCAAATATCTCCCCAAAACCTTTCTTAATACCTACATAACCAAGAACATTTCCTAATTCATCTTTAAGAGGATAAAAAACGTACGAATATTTTCCGTGTGCCCACGTGCCTTTTTTAAGAACAGATTCCTTAAATGCCTCTTTTATGTGAAAATAACGGTAATTACCCTTCTTTAAAGAAGCTTTCTGAACAAGTTTTTTATAAACATTCCTATCAAGATTCCGTTTTAAAACACTATCTTTCAAAAGGTAAAAAACATTTGCATTAATGGGATCCTGAAGAATCTGCCTTAATGTTTCAATATGAATCCCAAAAGACAGAGCACCTACGACCTTACCCTTGACAGATATTGGATAAGAAGCTCTCAAGCCCGGAAAACGTTTACATATGTAAAAATAAGCAGCAGGCTTAAAAGCGGTCTGTATCCAGAGAATATCCTCTCTTACTTTTGCTTCCCGTGGTTCTGAGGTCATTCTGGCAAAAGAAAACCAGTTCATCTTAGGATATTTAAAAAAATGCATCTCCTCAATATGAAAATCGCTATGGAGCTTCTGCCACAAAGGCGTAAATTCTGATTTTAGTATAAGAGGATTACCCAACTCATAAGACTTTCTAACGGAAGAATCTTTTGAAATCATTAAAGCTTCTGATAACAGCCACTTTTTTATTGTCTCTATCATTTGAACAACATACTTTCTTTTGTGGCTAAAAAACCTTTCCCTCAAAGAAATTTCAAAATGTATTTGAGACTTTATAAAAAAATAACCGGCAACAGCAAAGATTATAATTATAAAAACTGTTAAACTCAAGAAATTTATCTTAAAGTCAGCTTTTCTTATATTCATTTGTAAACCCTATATGCTTATAAGGAATCTCATTTATAATAATGTATTATTTTTGCAAATAAGTCAAGAAATTAAGCAGGTATCTAAATTTTCACTTCGAACGCTCTGCAATAAGAAAATTGCTGTGTATCATAGATAATACAGCAAGAGCGGAAATATCGTAACCGGTAATGTAATATCTCGCTCCGTTAACAGCCACCGAGGCAACGGCCAACTTTTTATCGCCATTCTCGACAAATCCGGTAAACCACTCACACCTGCCTTCAGGATAGTTAAGTTGAGAGAGCGTTCCTGTTTTACCACCAATAGTCAGATAAGAATATCTCCTGAGGCGGCGGAAAAATTTCTTGTCAGAGGCTGTTCCAAATCTGACAGTGTCAAGCATCATTTTTTTTATTGTTTCTGCCGTCTCTTTTTTTATAACACGCCCCAAAACGTGAGGACGATTCCTATAAATAACTTTCCCCTTATACCTTACCTCTTCAATCATGGAAGGCAGCACCATAACACCACCATTTTCTATGGTAGCTGAAATGAGAGCCTCGTGTAAAGGACTTGTTCTCGTTTCTCCCAAACCGGCTGCAATTAAAGCAAGGTCATAATCGTCAAGAGGTTTTCTGATAATACCCCAGGGGAAACCGTAATCTTTCCTGTTAAATCCAAACCTGTAAGCATAATTAAGGAGTCTCTTTTCACCTATAAGCCTACCGATAACACCAAAGTAAGGATTAGAAGAATAGGCAAAAGAGTGGAACATGTTTCTCGGAATTATATAGTTACTTTTAAACCAGACTTCGGGAGAACAGGAATCATCGTGCCCTCTTGTTATTAACCTCTCTTGCGGATCTATGCCAAACTCAAGAGCTGCAGCTGCCGTAATTATTTTAAAAGTAGATGCCGTAACAAACGTGTTCCTGATTGTCAAATCAGGATAATTTAAGCTGCTAACAGCTGCAATCACCTTACCGGTGGAAGGCTCTATAGCAACAAAAGCACCGTACTTTAATTTATATCGTTTAAATTCTCTTTTTATATCCTTCTGAATCTCAGGATTTACAGTAAAAATCACTTCTGTACCATTTAAATCTCTATAAACATATCTACCATCCTCTATATGAGCTTTTTTAAAAAGAGTGAATTGCAACGTAAAATTCCCGTTTAATTTATCAAGAAAAACTTCGTACGGTTTCTCTGGTCTCTCTATTTCTGTTTTGCCACCTATATTTGCCATTGAATTAATAATATAAGGATAAATTACAATGGCAAAAATTATCGCAAAAGCAAAAAGCCAGTATCTTAACTCCTTCCTCTTAAAATCAGCCATTAAATCACCTTCTCCCGATTCCATTTATGAAAATGCTGGTTTAAAATATATTCCAACTACTTATCGTATGGAAGGCTAAATGAGCATCAAAGGATATCTGATAGAACTTGCAGAAAAAAAGAAAAACTCCATAACTACCGACTTTGAAACCATTTCTTTAGAAGCCATCGGAAAGGCCAGCGAACTGTGGAAAGAGTTTGAAGGTGAGGAAATAAAAGCCACAATAGGAGCCGTTGACGGAAGCTTAAACAAGAAAGAGTTCCTCGGATTTGTTGTTTTTGCCGTAGCTGCATCGTCTGTTTTCTTCAACGAAGCAGGAAAAAATGAGGAAAGAGAAAGCTACAACATAGACATAGACGTTCTGAAACCCTCAGAATACTCTGACTCAAGAATCAGGCTTTTTATGGGCATTCTTGAAATAAAAGAACTCCTTAAACTATATAAGGAAGAAAATCCCGACATTATGCTTATCGACGGTTCCATTATAGGAGACATAATAAGGCCGGTATCGTTCACCTTCCAGATTGAAGACGAAGAAAAAGAATACGTTGAAAACTGCCTTTTCCCCGAACTAAAAGAAACCTTCTCTCTAAATTCTATAAACTCCAAGGTTTTTCACGAAAAAATTATAAAAGACGTAAAACCTGAAAAATATCCTGTTATTGCAGGTTACCTTGAATATCTTGAATATTTATTATCGATAGAAAAATTGCTCAATGTTGCGGAAGGCAAAATAGTAGCCATATCAAAGAGATCCTCTTCAAAAATTTACAACTTCAACTCTATCATGTCCGATATATTCATCTTTCAAATGGCTGATGTACCTCCCGGATACAGCAATCCCGTTAAGGTAAAAATATCACCAGAAAAAAAGTACAGGTTTCCTAAAATATTTGAAGATTACTTCAGAAAGCGCAAAATAAACGTTTTCTTTGCAAAATTTACCACAGACGTATACAAAATAGAAACAAACCTTCAACCTGAAAAGGTAATGGGAGCATTAAAAGGTACGATAGTAAGAAACTATCCCTACCCTCTAAAATTAGCCCACGACTCCGTAAAGATAGACAACCACACGATGGAAAAGATAATATCTGTCCTGTCAATCCATTTTAGAACAGGAAGGGAAGGGGTGGATTAACCACCCAGAACCTCAACAATTGCATCTTTGTAAGTCTTAACCATCACTTCTATCTCTTCCTCTGATATGGCGAGCGGAGGCATCATTACAAGCGTAGGACCTAAAGGTCTTGTGAAAACGCCCTTTTCTATTATCCGTCTTGAAACACGCCTTCCAACATCGTCCTTCCAGGAAAATCCTTCTTTGGTCTCCTTGTTTTTTACCAGTTCTATGCCAACCATAAAGCCTCTACCACGAATATCACCCACATGCTTCAAGTCAGACAGGTGAAAATTCAACTGTTCGTAGAGAAACTCTATCTTGGGCAAAAGAGCTTCAGGCCATCCCTTTTCTCTAAAAAGCTTTAAGTTCTCAAGTGCAACTGCACAACCGAGCTGATTTCCCGTAAAGGTGTGTCCGTGGAAGAACGTTTTTCCACTCCCGTAATCTCCGCCCCAGAAAGCTTCGTAAACATCATCCGTAGCAAGAGTTATAGCCAAAGGCATATATCCGGCTGTTAACCCTTTAGAAACAGCCATAATGTCAGGAACAACATCTTCCCACTGACAAGCAAACATTTTACCGGTTTTCCCAAAACCGGTAGCAACTTCATCAAGTATGAGCAAAACACCGTATTTATCACAGAGCTCTCTTACTCCCTTTAAAAATCCTTCAGGATGAACGATAATACCGGCGGCCGCTTGAACGAGAGGTTCCATAACAACAGCCGCTATCTTATCACCCCTTTCTCTCAGGATAGACTCCATAATAGAAAGAGAATATTCTTTACATTCATCTTCTGTTCCGTCAAACCTGTATGGATGAGGGGAAGGGACCTTGAACGTTTCAAACATGAGTTCCCTGAACATTGAATGAAAAAGATCTATTCCACCTATACTGACAGAACCTATCGTATCACCGTGATAAGCCTCTTCAAGCTTTATAAACTTGGTTCTTTGTTTTTCTCCCTTTAGTTGCCAGTACTGATAAGCCATTTTAAGTGCAACTTCCATCGCCGTAGAACCGTCATCCGAATAAAAAACGTGTTTTAAACCTGGCGGGGCAATATCCACTATCTCTTTTGAAAGCTGAACGGCAGGAACGTTTGTTAAACCTAATAAAGTCGAATGGGCAATTTTGTTTGCCTGAGCATAAAGGGCATCATTTAACCTTCTAACGTTGTGGCCATGAACGTTACACCAGATTGAACCGACAGCATCAAGATACCTGTTGCCATCAACATCATAAAGCCAGCATCCTTCACCTTTCTCTATCACAATTGGTTCATTCTTAACATACTCGGCCATCTGAGTAAAAGGATGCCAGACAAAAGTTTTATCCCACTCTTTCAGTTGATTTGCATCTATCCTATTCATTGTATCCCTCCTTTAAAAGTTCAATCTCCTTATTCCAGTAAATCGGAACCCTATCAAAAGGTAAAGTATCATTATCATCAGTCACATAAAGTTAAAAAACGTCAGCGGATAAAATAACATTTGACATTTCACCTTCAGAAGCACCGTATATTATACAGCTACTTTTTTTCGGGAAAATCGGAATAGCAACCGTAAGTCTCAAACACATCATAACTATTTTCAAAAACAACAATATCGGCAAAGGAAAAATACTCCTCCGGAGGTCTTGTTCCCGGATTTAAAACAACAAAATAGTCTCCCTTAGATTTTATATAACCATACAGCGTTTTGGTCCTCCTTCAAAGGCAGGATTTAGAACAATTATCGGAGAAAGTTCAGCGGGAAGCGAAAGAATCTTTTCCAAATTAAAATCAGTCAAATCCGGGTAAAATATGCAGGTATCAGGATTTTATGCTCCGGTGCCTTTTCACCCCTTGCACCGTACGATGAGATGAGAAAGACAGAAAGAAGGAAACACCATATCCTCATAAAACCTCCGGAAAACAAAAAGACCTTTTTAAACTTCGGAGAATAAATTTATAATTTAAATAACCATACCGCTACGGAGGCACGGAATGAAACTGATAAAAAGAGTGATCACGACAGTTGCTTTACTTGGCATATTTACAACTTCATACGCCATGAACTACAATGAGATAAAAATTGCCTATTACAAATCTTTCACATACGAGAAAGCCGGGGACTATAAGGACGCCATAAAAGCCCTCATGCCCGTTTGCGAAACTTACCCTAAAGGATACACGGTCAATCTGAGACTTGGATGGCTTTACTACCTGATGGGGAAGTACAAAAATTCAGAGGTTCACTACAGAAAGGCGATGGAAGCCATTCCTTCTTCGGTTGAAGCAAAACTCGGTCTTTCCCTTCCACTTATGGCAGAAAAAAGATGGGCAGACGTGGAATCATTAATGTATAAAGTGATAAAGACGGATTACTACAACTTTTATGGAAACTTAAGACTTGCCGTAGCTCTTAGAAACGAAGGAAAAGCCAAACTCGCAGAGCAGATAGCAAGAAAAATGCTCGCACTCTACCCATCAAACGTTGCATTCCTTACAGAGTTAGGGCTTGATCTATTTGCCCAGGGAAAGAAAAAGGAAGCGTACGCTACATTCAGCGACGTTCTTATTCTTGACCCCGAAAACACGGTCGCAAAACATTATCTTGGAATTAAATAATGACATTTAAGGATATCCCCGAATTTATAGCGGACAAAATAGAAAGCGGCAAACCGTACATAGCCGTAAGAGAACTTTCTTCAAGACTTCTCCTTGAAATATGTAAAATCCGTAAAAAACCTATAATAGGAAAAGTTGCAGGCACACTGCAGGAACTTGCTCTGCAACTGATTCAAAAAGACTTCCTGAATCCCGGAATAATGACAGAACAGGAACGACTCTTCATAGTCAGAGATGCCATAAGAAAAACGGGAATTCCCCACTGGAGAAGCCCTTCTTATGTAGAAATAGTTGATAACAGGATAAGAGAACTAAAAGAACATAACATTGAAACAGAAACCCTGCGGAAATGCGCAGAAAAAGTCAACGGAAATCTTTCTAAAAAGTTGAAGCTAACCGCTAAAATCCTCGATAATTACAACTCACTTATAGGAAAATACAAGAAGTACGACATTTTTTCACTGTTTGAATCAGCAAAAGGGAAAAAACCGGAATATAGCGAAATTATACTCTTTTTCCTTCCACAAATACTTCCTCTTGAAGTGGATTTTCTGAACTCAATAAACACACCTATCACTGTAATAACTTTTAAAGACAACGGCTCATTTTTCAGTAAGTTAAGTAAAGAAAACCTAAAATTAGTTCAAAACTGGAAAATTATTGAGGTTGAACCGGCAGATATTGCGAAAAACTTCTCTTTTAAACCAGAGAGGAAAATTGACAAAGTAAAGTTAACGGAAATTGCTTATACCACGGAGAGCGAAGGCATTAAAATTGTTGTCTCTTTTGTTAAGAAACTCTTATACGAAGGCGTTCCTCCAGAAAAAATAGCCATTGCAGGAAGGAATCTCGAAGGAAAAGAACTGCTGTTTTACGAGGCATTCAGAGAAGAAAAAATTCCCTTCTTTTCCCAGTACAAAGGTATTCCTGTTAGTTTACATCCAGCCGTCAAAAAATTTTTATCCAGCGTAAAAAACGACGAAGAAAAAACCATAAAGGATTGGTGTAAGGCACTCAAAGAATCAGCTGAAAAAGAAAACATAGAAGAAGAACTCGTAAAAGAACTTGAAACACTAAACCGAGAAATCGCCGCCCTAACCGAATCCAATATCATAGAGAATAACAAAATCAACGGTAAGGAATTTCTTGAACTTTTAAAAATTATAATGAAAAATAGAACCTTTCTTATATCAGAAGAAGAACCCTTCGGCGTGTTTGCAGGTACACCGGAAAATGTACCATCAGCACTCCCAACCCACATACTGTTCTTCGATTTCTCATCGGGTACCTATCCCCGCTCATTCCCGTTCGATCCAGACTTCAGCTACCAGGAAAGGGAAGAAATAAACCGGGTTTTAAACCTCAACAATCCGATTTTAGAAGCTCTACCGGGGCGAGAAAAACTGATAATGTATGAGTTCCAAACATTCTACAATGTCCTTGCCACAGATCCTCAAGAGATGATATTTACATACCATATAGATAAAGGCAGCTCCACGTTCCTTTCCATACTAAAAACCTACACAAATCTGAAAAAAGAAAGTAGAAAATTTGTTTCCGCAAAAGCAAAAAGGCTCCTCTCTATATACAAAGACAAAACCAACGCTCACACACCTATAGAATGGGGAATTGTCAGATGGAAAGAAAAAATAGAAGGCGCTAAAGAAATGAATTTCATTTTTGACTCCAACTTCATAGGCAAATACCTGCCCAAAAACCTTTCTGTAACTGACGTTATATCTTACTTTGATTGTCCAACAGAGCTTTTTTTCACAAAGATCGTTGGTTACAAAAAGACCACAACCGTAGAAGCCCTTGAAGGACAGATATACCATGAATTCATAAGGCGGTATTTTTCAGAAGGTGGAAATCCGGAAGAACTGTTTGAAAAAGTCTTCAAAGAATTCACTCAAAGTGTGGATGAAGAGCGGATCTTTCTCCACAAGCCTTTTATCAAATATAACATTTTAAAATTTATAGCCGACTGGCGACCAAAAAGTAATGTTTACAAGCAGGAAATAGATGTAGAGGTAAAAATAGATGACATAACTCTATCTGGGAGAATAGACTGGGTCGAAAAAAAAGATAAACACATAGAAGTCATAGATTTTAAAAGAGGAAACGTAAGTACAGACGAGTATGATCCGGGAAAGAAAAAATCATTTCAGATAATTTTATATGGACTCTCCCTTGCAAGAGAAAAGGATGTCGTTAAAGCTGTGAAAAACTGGAAACATAAACAGATAAACTTTGCATTTATAAGCATTCCCAAATTCAACAAAAAAAGTGAAGAGAAAAACTGGCTGAAATATTTTGAAGGAAAGAGAATAAGAAAAGAAATCATGTCATCCATTACGTGGGTAGTAACAGGATATAGAATGATAGAAAAAGGGTTTTTTGCACCCCTTGGCATTAACCCTTATAAACCAAGTCCAAAAAATAAAGAAAAACTTTTCAGCTTTAGAGAATCAAATATGTGCCCCTATACCCACACTTTAACCCAAAAGCAGCTAAATATTTACAGAGAAAAAGTGCAAAAAATGTTTAAACGTATTAACAAAAAGCTCTGGGGCTAACTTATAACCTGAAAAAGCATCTATCCACCACTTAACACTTTTTAAGCTTCCCTGCATATATTAATCTAAAGGCAAATTAAAACGTTTATTTTTAAAATCCTGAAAATTTACTTGACAGATTAATTAAACAGAGATATGATAAAAGTCAGGAGATTGTATGTATCTAACTAACGGAGGGTATGATGAGAAAGAAATTACTGTTGGGACTTATACTGGTTCCACTGGCTATAACAGCCTCCTGCGGAACTGCCAAGAAAGAAGTTAAAGTTACACCCGAGCAGCAGAAGGAACAGATAGAGCTCAAAGAAAAGTATCAGAAATTGTTAGACGAAATTGACACGATGAAAGACAAACTCACTAAAATTAAAGAAGAGAAGGCTGCTACACAAGAGAGAATAGCTTACCTTGAAAATCAGATTGCAGCTCTTGAAGCTGAAAAGGCATCTCTTCAAAAAGAACTTTCAACCATGCCTTCAAGAGAGAGCCTTGAACAGGAACTTCAGGCTCTTCAGGCTCAGTTAGGGGGTGAGCAATGAGAAAGTTAACCGCAATAGTCACAGCAATGCTTATCTCTTCTGCGATTTCTCCAGCATTTGCAGCTGGAACATGTTCATCAAACATCTCAAATTATGAGACATGCACAGCAACAAATTCAACTGAAAATGCAACAGGAAATACAACAGAAAATGCAGCAATTCAAAAACCAACTGAGGCTACTTCGTATGAAGAATTAATGGCCCAGTACAAAAAAGCTCTTGCAGAATACAACAGTTTAAAGGCTGAACTTGAAAAAGAAGAAAAAGAGCTTGCCATGCTTAAAGCTCAAGAAGCTGAACTTGAACAGAGGTATAACGCTCTTTCCTCAGACGTTGAAGCTCTGAAACAGGAAATAGAATACAGAAAGCAGCTTGAAGCAAAGATTGCAGAGCTTAAAGCAAAACTCGCAAAAGCCGGCAACAAAGTAGAAATGCTCCGAAGAAAGTTCATGGCACTTCCTAAAAGCTACCGCGTCGTAAGAGGTGATACTCTATGGGGAATTGCTTCAAAAAGCTACATTTATAACGACCCCTGGCAATGGCCTCTAATATACAGGGCAAACAGGAACAAAATAAAAAATCCTCACCTTATTTTCCCTAAACAGGTGTTCACTATACCGAGAAATATAACAGCCGAAGAAGTGATAGACGCAAGGAGACAGGCTCTAAGAACCCCTCCACCTCCAGGTGCAAAAGTTATAAAAGTCGGCCCTGTTAGAGCTGAAGACGTTCCAAAAACAGCAACCGATTACTTCCTTTTCATGAACAAATAACCGTTGAGGGGGGAAAGTTCCCCCTCCATTTCTCTTGACTTATCCACAGATAAGAATAATTTTAATGGTGCGTTCTCTTTACTACTTTTAAAAGAGGTGATATAATTGGGGAGAAAAAAAATCCCCCACTCTTTTGTAGAAGACTTGCTATCAAGAGTTGACATCGTTGACATAGTGTCAAGGTATGTCTCTCTCAGACAGGTAGGTCGCAACTTTTCAGCCCTCTGCCCCTTCCATCCAGAAAAAACTCCCTCATTTGTCGTAAGCCCAGAAAAGCAAATATTTAAATGCTTCGGCTGCGGCGTTGGTGGTAACGCAATCACCTTCATAGAGAAGTACGAGAATCTATCGTTTTACGAAGCGGTAAAGAGGCTCTGTGAACTCTCAGGCATTGAATTTCCATCAGAATTTTCAGAGGAAGATTCTGAAGCCGATGCAGTATTTGAAAGCGCCAACAAAGCAGCAAAATTTTTCCACTCAAAAATAGACAGAATAAAGGAATATTTGAAAACCCGCTCAATAGATAAAACAAGCGCTGAGAGATTTCTAATAGGATACGCACCCGCCGATTACCACAACCACCTCAAAATAAATAGAGAAATACTCAAAAAGCTAAATCTTATAACTGAAAAAGGTTACCCATTCTTTAAAGAGAGACTCATCATTCCCATATTCAACCACAGTGGCAAAATTGTAGCGTTTGGCGGAAGAGCACTCAAAGCAACTCAGAAACCAAAGTACATCAACAGTCCAGAAAGCGAGATATTCCACAAAAACAGCATCCTTTACGGATTTTTCCAGGCAAAAGAGCGGATTTTAAAAGAAAAGGAAGCTGTTGTAGTAGAAGGTTACTTTGACGTCATATCCCTGTTCCAAGCAGGAATAGAAAAAGCGGTAGCTCCCATGGGAACTTCCTTAACAGAAAACCATGCTAAAACGTTGAAAAGATACGCAAATCGGATAATTCTATTCTTTGACGGCGATGAAGCTGGCGAAAAAGCCACACTGCGTTCTTCAAAAATTTTCACAGAGTTAGAAGTTGAACCTTTTATCGTCCGTCCACCGAAAGGTGAAGATCCTGATTCCCTCGCAAAGAAATCACCTGAAAAACTTAAAAAGCTTCTGTCAGAACCAATTCCGCTCATCCGGTACCTCATAGAAAAAGTTGAAAAGGCACCACTTGAAATGCAGGCAGAAGAGATAAGAAAGGTCATCGACGTATTCTCACCTATGAAAGACAAAAATCCCTTCAAATTTAAAAAATTCCTCTCAGAACTATCTGCCGTTACAGGTGCAGATATAAAGTGGCTTAAAAAGCAGGTGCCGCAGTATAGAAACAGAAAAGATGCAGAAAAAATCGAAAAACCCATAATACCTGAGTATGAAAAAGCCTTCATCAAAGGCATGATAGAGGGAAAAATACCCGTAAACCTCGACATATCACCAAACGTCTTCGTATCAGACGATTGCAGAAAACTCTTTGTTCTTTTCAAGATGAAAGGAAACATACCTTCATCGATAGAGATAGAACAGGAATACCCTGAACTTGGTGGAACAATCGCAGAAATAGCACTTACCGAATTTACCGAAGAGGAAATAAAGGCTTCTCTGTGCAGAATTGTCAAGAAAGAGTTAGACAGAAGATTGAAAAACACAAAAGGCTTCATTGACAGGAAAAGGCTGAAAGAACTGTGTGTCAATCTAACACCTGAGGTTGGGGGAATTGAGGAAATTATTTCTTGCATCCATTAAATCAAGGAGGTGCAGCGTTGGAGAAGAACAGCTTTGAAGAGCTGATAGCCCTGGGGCGAGAGAAGGGCTATGTAACATTTGACGAACTTATAGAGCACATCGACGAAGAAGCTCTCACCCCGGAACTCTTAGAAGAGCTGATGACGCAACTTGACGAGTACGATATAGACATTATACCAAAAGAAGGTGCCGAAGCTATAGATCTGTCAAAGCTCCAGATAACGATATCACCTGATACGCTCCCCCGTTCTGATGACCCCATAAGGCTTTATCTTAGAGAAATGGGCGGCATCCCCCTCCTTAAAAGGCATGAAGAGATAGTTTTAGCAAAAAGGGTTGAACTTGGAAGAAAAGCACTTGTCAGGTACCTTCTGAAAACGAGAGAAGTTTTAGACTTTGTTCTTAAAGCAGAAGAAGAAATAAGAGCTGAGAGATTAAAGGTAAGAGACATTCTCCGGTCACCTGATGACTTTGCTGAGGGTGGTGAATCAGAAAGACGAAAAAAGTTTTTCGCTATAACCGGAAAAATCAGAGAACTCCTGCCGGAGTTTGAAGCAAAGTACGAAACGTACAGAAAAAGACCGAGGAGCAAGAAAGCAAAGAGGGAACTCATAAAAGTGTGGGCTCAGATCAACACACTTTTAAGGAAACTTCCAATATCATTTTCCATATACGAGAACATGGCAGACAACCTCTACCAAAAAATGAGAGAACTTAAAAAGTGTGAAAAGAATATACAGAAGCTCAGTGGAAAACTCTCATTCTTGGGCACGCCGATAGAGCAGTTACCTCTCATGTTTGATGACCCGGAAATCCAGGAAAAGATAGACCGCTCAAAGTACACGACAAGAGAAGTGAAAAAGTTTGTAAAAAAGTATCTCGAATATAAAGAGAGATACGCAAAGATACTATCTGAAATTAACATGCCCAAAAAAGTCTTCTATGAAACAACAGAAAAAGTTTACTTCTATAAGAAAGATTCACAGGAAGCAAAACAGATACTTGTCCGGTCAAACCTGAGGCTTGTCGTTAGCATAGCCAAGAAATACATAAACAGGGGACTTCACTTCCTGGATCTTATTCAGGAAGGAAACATCGGACTTATGAAAGCCGTTGACAAGTTCGAATACAGAAGGGGCTACAAGTTCAGCACATACGCAACCTGGTGGATAAGACAGGCAATAACAAGGGCAATAGCCGACCAGGCAAGAACGATAAGAATTCCCGTTCACATGATAGAGACAATAAACAAGCTCATAAAAGTCTCAAGGCAGATGTTCCTGGAAATGGGCAGAGACCCGAAACCGGAAGAGATAGCAGAAAGATTAAAAATGCCCGTAAGCAAGGTAAGAGCTATTATGCAAATATCTCAAGAACCTGTATCCCTTGAAACACCTATCGGAGATGATGAGGACAGCACACTGGGAAGTTTCATAGAAGATGCAAAAAGCCCTATACCCGAAGAGGTAATCATCAAGAATGACCTGAAGGAAAAAGTATCAGAGCTTCTATCAGTCCTGAACGAAAGAGAAGCAGATGTTTTAAAACTTCGCTTTGGTCTTGATGGCTATCCGGAACACACCCTTGAACAGGTAGGAAAAGCTTTCAGAGTTACAAGGGAAAGAATAAGACAGATAGAGTCAAAAGCTCTCAAAAAACTTAGAAATCACGGTCTTGATATTGACTTAAGCATATTCCTTGAGAGGTAGGGCTTCCCTGCCTCTCTCTAATATACCAATAAATGCAGAAAAATCATCAAAAACAGGTGCAGTTATCCTTACACTTTTACCGGTAAAAGGTGACTTAAAGGCAACTTCCTGAGCGTGGAGCATTATCCTCGGTGCAAATCTCAAGAGAAACGGGAAACTCCCCCTGAAGTACCTAAACTCACCTACAACAGGATGGTTCAAAAAGGCAAGGTGCCGCCTTATCTGATGCTTCCTGCCGGTCTCTATTGAAATTAGAACTTCCGTAGCCCTATCAAACTGCTTAGTTGCTCTTATATGACTTAACGCTTCCCTCCCATCAAGAGGAAGACAGATGCGCTTTTCCTCTCTAAAACTTCCGGATACAAGCGCCCTGTAAATTTTCTTTATTCTTTTTTCTCTGAATAACTTAACCATCTCTTCAAAAATCTGATCACTTTTAGCAAACAGCAAAACGCCCGTTGTTTGTTTATCTAACCTGTGAATAGCCCTGATTTTTTTAAACCTCTTTTTAAGAATCGATTCAACATCGGGAAAATTCCGGTTTGAATTTAAAAAAGGCGGCTTGTTGACAGCAAGAATAAAGTCATCCTCATAAATAATCTCCAATTCAGGATAAGAAAAAAGATAATCAGAAACAGAAAACTCCACAACACCATTTTTCCTCAGCAGTAACTGTCTCTTTAAAACTTTTACACCATTAACAGAAACAAGACCTTCGTCAAGAATCCTTCTAACTTTGCGCTTTGAAATTTCAAGAGTTTCTGAAATTACAGGTTCAAGTTTTCCGGAGCGATTTCTAATCCTATAAGCGCTAAAAATCATCAACTATCTCCCGAAAAGTTATAAATTAAAATTATAGAACCATCTAACGGAGAAGAGACATGGGCGGATGTGTAATTTATGACGAAATCTTTCTAAAGCACAACCTCGAAGGACATCCGGAAAACAGAAATAGATTGATAAGCATAATGTCTTCCCTGCCAAAATTTAACATCCCTGTTGAAAAACCTGTAAGAATCAGCAAAGAACTCATAGAATCCATCCACGATAAAAGGTACATAAGTGCCGTAAAAAGTGCATCGTTAACCGGATTTGAATACCTTGACCCGGATACCTACGTGAATAATTATAGTTTTGACGCTGCAATAATGGCAGCAGGTGCCTGCGAAGAAGCAGTAAATCTCGTTGCAAACGACAAATACCGTGCCGTCTTCTGCGCTGTAAGGCCTCCCGGCCACCACGCAGAAAAAGACAGAGCGATGGGATTCTGCATTTTCAACAATATAGTAATAGCCGCAAAAAAGGCCCTCAAATCGGGATTTAAAAAGGTGTTTATAGTCGATTTTGATGCTCATCACGGAAACGGAACAGAGCATCTAATAAGAGACGATGAGAACATCTTTTACTTCTCAACCCACCAATACCCTTTCTACCCGGGAACAGGAAGTGAAGAAGAAAACAGTAACCACATACTCAACATACCCCTTCCTTCAGGAACCGGCGATGAAGTTTTCATCCCTATTTACGAAAGAAAGCTTCCAAAAATTGTTCAGAACTTCTCACCTGACATTCTTCTCGTATCGGCAGGTTTTGATTTCCACAGGGATGACCCTTTAACAGGACTTAACGTTTCCTATTCAGGAATGGAAAGAATAGTGGAATCAGTCTTTTCCATCGCAAAAAGTTTAAAAATCCCCATCATCCTGACTCTTGAGGGAGGATACAATTTAGATGTTCTGACAAAGGCCGGGGAATCCATATTCAGTCACCTTTCCGATTTTTAAGCAGATAAGCACCAACAAATGCGGTAAAAAAAAACGGCAAGAAGGCAATAATAAACTGAATGAACCTTCTCCTTGTAACTGTTTTCATACCCCTCATCTAAACCTCCCATCTAAAGTGTTTTACTTGTGAAAAAAGTACCACCATTTGTTTAAAGAGTCTGTTAAGAACAGTGCTAAAATAACCAGGGTAGGAGGGTAAAAGTGGAAGAAAAAAAACTAACACTCCTGCAGGCAGTATCGCTGGCTGTAGGAACTATGATAGGAGCAAGTATCTTTTCCATTTTCGGCGTGGGCGTGGAAACGGCAGGAACTGACCTTCCCTTCGCCTTCCTCTTAAGCGGCCTTTATGCCCTGATGGTGGGTTATTCTTACGCAAAACTTGGAACAAAAATCGTCTCAAACGCAGGACCTGTTGCCTTTGTCGAAAAGGCTTTCGGAAATAATCCTATTACCGGAACGCTAAGCATTTTAATGTGGACAAGCTACGTTGTTTCCATATCCCTTTTTGCCATAAGCTTTGCAGGCTATTTTCTCCCTCTCATTCACCTGAACAATTATGCCCTTAACACCTTCGTCGTAGTAATAATAATAGCGGTATTTGGTGCGCTTAACTACTTCGGTGGAAGCAGCGCAGTGGGAAAGCTCGAATTCTGGATAGTGCTTACGAAACTGCTTATACTTCTGCTGTTCATTGTTGCAGGACTTGCATCTTTTAACCCATCCTACGTTAAACCGGATTTCTCGCCGGAAGGAATAAGGGGAATCTTAAATGCATCCGTTATCTTTTTTCTCTCTTACATGGGATTTGGACTTATAACAAACGCAAGCGAAAACATTCAAAATCCCCAAAGGACAGTCCCAAAAGCAATATACATAAGCATCATAACGGTCATCGTTATCTACGTTTTAGTATCGCTATCAGCCCTCGGTGCTGTCCCTGTATGGAAACTGGTTAAATATCAGGAAAATGCACTTGCAGTTGCAGCAGAGCCGGCACTGGGTAAATTCGGATTTGTACTTTTAAGTATCGGAGCACTCATAAGCATATCTTCTGCCTTAAACGCAACCCTCTACAGCGGTGCAAACGCAGCGTACGCACTTATGAAAGAAGGATACATCCCCCACCCCCGAAAACAGCTCAAAAGAGAATGGATGAGTGAACACTTCGGCCTATATCTAACATGCACCCTCGCCCTCCTGTTTGCACTCCTGTTCAACATAACATCTGTAGCTTCAATAATCAGCCTTGTAACAACAATTCTCTACATTTTTGTTCTCTTTTCTCACATCAAGCTGATTGAAACCAAAAAAGCAGAAGGAAGAAAAGGCATTGTATTTTTTAACCTAATTGTCATTACATTCGTGGCGATAGAGATACTTATATTTCAGCTTAAAAACAGCCCAAAAACCTTTGTAACCTCTATCTTAATTCTCATCGGCTGTTTTACAGCAGAAATTCTTTACTACGGTAAGCAGCGGAAAATACGGATATTCAGAAGAAAAGAAGCAAAACCAACAATATAAACGACTTATAGCTAACATTTTTAAGCCTCTCAACAATTAAAAAATTTTATTCTGCCCAATCTATTGATTTTTTAAAAAGTTTCAGATAAAATCATTTTTGATAAGTAGCGCTAAACACAGGGGGTACGGTGAAATTAAAACTAACTTTTGAGGCAGAAAAAGAGATAGAGCTTCCAATTCATTACAATTATATCCTCCAGGGTTTCATTTACAACAATCTTGCAAAACCATTCGCAGACTTCATCCATAATCAAGGTTATAGATACGGAAATCAGATTTTTAAACTCATAACTTTCTCAAAAATATACGGCAGAAAGAGAATATTCAAAAGGGAAAAGAAAATAGTTTTCGGTCCTTCTTTTCATATATACGTCTCTGCTATAGATACCCACATCCTACAAAGCATAGCATTGGAACTCATACAGAAAGAAAATCTACGTCTGCATAAAAACTTAATAAATCTGAAAAGTGTAGAAGCAATAGAACAGCCTGTCTCTTCACCTAAAACCGTTGTAAAAACCATATCACCCATAACCGTTCACGAATCGCTAAATCGGAAAACAATGTACTACAATCCTTATCAGGAAAAATTTTACAAGCTACTTGAAGAAAACCTCAGAAAAAAAGTAGCCGTAATCACAGGTAACGAAAACGATGAAATATCGATAAAACCTGTGGAAGACGTTAAATACAAGAAAATAATAACCTACTACAAAAATAACTTCGTGATAGAAGCCTGGGACGGAAAATTCCAAATAGAGGCACCGCCGGAAGTGATAAAAATAGCCCTGCGTGCCGGCCTCGGCGCCCGCAACTCTCAGGGCTTCGGTATGGTTGCAATCCCGGAGGAAAAATGAAAAGCGGCAAAAAGGAGATAACAGCAACATTTAAGACAATAACCCCTTTATGGACGGGGGATGCGTGGGGAGAATGTAAAGAGATTAGACCATCTTCACTCATAGGAAGTCTGCGGTTTTGGTTTGAAATCGTTTGCTATTTTTCAGGCATTTGTAAAGATGAAGAAGATAAAGATTCTAATATAACTTCAGGAAGATTTGAAAAAGAAGTTGATAGAAAAAGTCTAAAGGAATTTATACAGAAAAATGGAAATGATATAAATGGAATTATTAAACATCCTATAGATAATCAAAACATTCCCATCCCTTCTGTGATTTTCGGAACTACAAACTGGAGAAGTTTAATAGAAATTAAAAAAGTTGAACCTGTGGAAGATTACTGTTTTGGCAATAAGTTAAATCTACCTTATGCAATAAGCATTAGAAAAGATAATTATGATATCGAAGAATACAAAAGTGAACAAGAATGGAAAAATAAAATTAACACTTATAATGGAAATTCTTTTAAAGAAAATTTGAAAAACGCAAAAAAGGAATACTCCTTTTTTTTCTATCCAAATCCTTATTTCTTTGGAAGATTCCAGGTCATATTTAAAGTAGAAGAAAAAATTTTAGAAGCCAATTTTTATCCTCTTTTAAATTATATGGACAAATACGGTTTCTGGGGTGGAAAATGGAACATCGGATATGGAAGACTTAAAATTGAGGAAATTCAAGGCATAAAAGATGACGAATGGAGAAAAGAAGAAATTTTATTTAACAATAAGACAGCAAAATTTAATAATTTTAATTTTATTGATATAAATGCATCGTTAAATTTAAAATCAAAACCATTTGAATTCCTAAAATACTTTTTAGGACAAGATAGCTTTTACTGTAACAATGAAAGAGATTTTAAGAATAAAAGATCATCCATTCCCAAAAAACTTAAAGTTTTAAAAATCAATAACTTAAACGAGAACTATATTACTTTAATTAAAAAATTATTAAAAAAGAAAGCGGAAATGAGAAATTGTTTAAGATCCAACAATCAAGTTCACGACAAAAAACAGTGGGATGAATTCAGACATAAACTGTTTGGAACTACCACAGGTGAAACTGAAGGCACAAAAATCATTCCATGGATTTACGAAAAAGATGGTCAATTAAAAGGTGGTTTTGTTTCAATTGCAGGGATTATAAATATTGGAGGATAAAATGAGTTATGAGATTTTCAGAGAAAAAATTACTCGAAAAGTAGTATCAAAGAACATATTATCTTTTCTTAAAGAAGCAACAAAATATAATATTCTGGATGGAAGAAAAGTTAAAGATATGCAAGATGAAGATTTTTTGGAATTGTTTCCCTTTGCAAATCCTTCTGATAAAAATAAATTTAAAAATTTCAAAAATACTGAATTTGCACTAACGTGGTTTAAAAAAAGTATTAACAGAATCTATTCCATTGATAAAAGT